>DAOLIQ010000013.1:0-55106 GCA_035328465.1 Ignavibacteriaceae bacterium
TACTTTGTGTAATTGATTTTCCTCCATATATTTGGACTAATAATATTAATACATATTAAAAAAGGATTGATTGTGACCAGATTAAATGCGACCGATAAAAAAATACTTGAAATTCTTCAGACAGATGCAAAAATTACCAATGTTGAACTTGCGGCTAAAGTAGGTATCTCGCCGCCGGCAATGTTGGAGAGGGTGAAAAAGCTTGAAAGTTCCGGCATAATTGAAAAATATGTTGCATTAGTCAATCCACAAAAAGTTGGTAGAGAAACTTTTGCGATGGTCTCTGTCTCATTGACACAGCATCAATTGCCAACAATTAATCTCTTTGTTAAGGAGATTAATAAATTAGAGGAAGTTCTTGAATGTTTTCATGTAACAGGGAAAGAAGATTTTCTGCTTAAAGTAGTAGTCAAAAATATTCCCGATTATGAAAAATTCATTTTGGAAAAGTTAACGAAAATAAAAGGTGTAAGCAGAGTAAACACGACATTTATTTTATCCGCCTTTAAATTGAGTACAAAAATTCCTGTTGATAATTATAATGACGATTAAAATAAATTCAGCAAATTAAAAAGGAGTATGCCAAATGCATAAATTTGATCCCTGCAGTGAAATACAAGACTATCTAGTTTTTGGAGAATATGGAGATGTAAATCCGTCAGTAACTGATTCTTCAACCTATACTTTTTTAAATCCTAAGACAATGAAGGATCTCTTCGATCATGAAATTGAGGGATGTTTTTTGTATTCACGCCATTGGAACCCTACAAACAAACATCTTGCAGAAGCACTTGCAAAGCTTGAAGGAAGTGAAGCGGCAATAGTAACTGCTTCCGGAATGTCTGCTATTAGCTGTGCGGTACTTCAAATTTGCAGCAGCGGGGATGAAATAATCTCAAGCAGAACGATTTACGGTGGAACTTATGCTTTATTCAAAAATTTTCTGCCGAGATTAGGAATCGCAGTAAAATTTGTTGATACCGGAAATATAGATGCGATTAAAAACCTTATAACCCCGAATACTAAAATGATTTATTGCGAATCTATAAGCAACCCGCTTTTAGAAATTGCAGACATTCCAAAACTTTCAGAAGTCGCAAATCAAAATAATCTCAAACTGGTTGTTGATAACACTTTTAGTCCTATGGTAATTTCACCAATTCAATTAGGTGCTCATATAGTTATCCACTCTTTAACAAAATATATTAATGGAACAAGTGATTGCGTTGCCGGATGTATTTGTTCTTCCAAAGAATTTATAAATCAATTAACAGATATAAATTCAGGTGCTTCGATGCTGCTCGGTCCTGTTCTTGATAGTTACCGGGCTGCAAGTATTTTGAAAAATTTGCACTCGCTTCACATCAGAATGAAGAAACATTCCGAGAATGCAATGTTTATTGCAGAGAATTTAGAAAAGATTGGAATAAAAGTTTTTTATCCAGGACTTCCATCGCACAAAGGTCATTCTATAATGAATAATTTGATGAATGAAGGATTTGGTTTTAGTGGTATGCTTGCTTTTGATGCCGGTACTATCGAAAAAGCTGATGAGTTGATGGAAGCGATGCAGAAAGAATCTGTTGGGTATCTTGCTGTTAGTCTCGGTTATTTTAAAACGTTATTTAGTTCACCTGGCTCAAGTACTTCTTCAGAAATACCAAAAGAAGAACAAGTTAGTATGGGTCTTAGTGAGGGACTTATTCGATTCTCTATCGGGTTGGATAATAATATTGAACGTACTTTTGAAAGAATCAAAAACTCGTTGATAAAAGTTGGTCTTATAAAAAGCTAAAAGCATGGAGTAAGCTAAAATGAGAGGTTGATCTTTAGCTTACTCCTGCTGCCAATTAGGATCCTATCAATGATCTTAAATGCTGTACATATGAAGCTGCACCCCCGGGTTGATACCCGGTAGTGTTAATTAAATTTCCAGAGCTGTTCAAAAGTATAATTGTTGGAAATCCTCTAACGCCATAGCGCTGAGCTAAATTATTGTTATACATTTTTGTTTCCACAGTTTGTTCGATAGATCTTGGAAAATCTAACTTTACCAATACTAAATTCTCATTTGCATATTTTTCAAAATCACTTTGAGTAAAAACTTCTGCACTAAGTTTTTTACACCACTGACACCAATCCGAACCGGTGAAATTAACTAGGATGGTTTTGTGTTCTTCCTGAGCAATCTGAATTGCTTCTTCAAGATTAGTATGCCAATTTAATGAATCATTCGAACCGGTATTTCCGCAGCCGTAGTTGAAAAAACCTGTGAACAATAAAAAAACTATTATCATTGACTTGTAAATATTCATAACGATATTCTTTATTTTATGAGTGTTAAATATTTGACAATAGATTTGATTCTAATTCACGTAATTGGATTCATCAAAATCTCAATTTATTTAAAATCAAATATTCTTGTTGATTTTTTTAGCAGCAAATAAATTTTTGGCTTTGGCTATTTTATTATTTTCATTAAACAAGTTATTCAAAGGCATTGAATATGAATTCAATTTTTACAAAATACTTTTCCTGGCTTCAAAAAGATGTGCCGGTTGGAGAAGTAGAACGCTATCCCAAAATTGATGAAAATGGCGAAACAACTGTAAAAGGAATTTTTGTTACAGGTGATCTTACAGGAATACCATTGCTAAAACTTGCTGCTGAGAATGGACAGAAAGTTGTCCAGCATATTCTTAATAGTGATGATTTTAAAAAATTAAAATCGGCAAATAATCAAAAAGATATTTATGATGTAATTATTGTTGGTGCAGGTCCTGCAGGAATTGCAGCCGGATTGGAAGCACAAAAACAGAATATCAATTATAAAATTCTTGAATCTTCGCAGAAGTACAATACAATCATCAACTTTCCCAAAGGTAAACCGATTTTTGCAGAGCCTGTGGAGTATAAACAGAAATCTGATCTTATAATTAATGAAGGCACAAAGGAAACTTTGTTAAATGAACTTTATTCCCAAATACAAAATAAAAATCTGCCTATTGAAGAAGGCGTAATGGTTGAGACCATTAATAAAGTAGGTGATCATTTTGAAATTTTCACAAAAAAAGAAACTTACAAAGCGCTCCGCGTAATTCTTGGTATCGGAAAATCCGGCAACTCACGAATGCTAAAAGTTCCCGGTGAAAATCTTCCTAAAGTTTTTAATAGATTATTTGATCCTGCCGATACGAAAGGGCAGGATGTTTTAATTGTTGGCGGCGGAGACACGGCTTTAGAGACTGCGATTGCTGTTGCCGAGCATGCAAAATCTACAACAATATCATATCGCAAACCGGCTTTCTCACGACCAAAGGAAGGTAATGTTGAAAAGCTGAATAAGCTTGTCAGCAACGGTAAGCTTAAGCTTATGATGGAATCGGAGGTTAAAGAAATTAAAGAAGATCAAGTTATTCTTGTTGATAAAGGTAAAAAAGAAATCGGAATAGATAACTCAATGGTTTTCTCAATGATTGGCAAAGAACTTCCATTAGATTTTTTCAAACGATCAAAAATTCAAATGGAAGGCGAGCTTTCTCTTATGGCAAAACTACAATTTGCTTTGCTCTTGCTTTTTGCAGGCGTAATGTATTTTGGGAAAAGTAGTGCAGATCTTTTTGAACATTTTTTTGGTAGAGTTAATTCGTGGACTGATGTTTTCTCAAATCTTTTCAATGCTCAGTTCTGGAGTAATTTTGTTGCACTGCCAGTTCTGATACTTCAAACAATTTTTTCAGATGAAATTAGAGTTTGGAGTTTTACAAAATATTTTAATGCTTTTGTTGCTTATTTCTCCTTGGTTGGATTTATTCTACTTGGAGTTTATCTGCTTTACAAATTTTTTAAAGAGTATCTCCCCCAAATAAAATTGAACTGGCAAACATTTAAGTATTTCTATTTTATTTTCGTTGGAATTTTCTTTGCAGTTGTTTTCTTTGGAGGAAGATATTTTGGCGTTGAGTTTCTTGGCAAGCCGCAATCTTTCTGGTACACAGGTTTCTATTCTTTAACTATTCTTCTTTTTGGATTGAGAAGAATTAAGATGAAACCGACCCGTTACATCAAATTACAAACTTGGACATTAATTTTAATACAAGCATTACCGCTTTTCATTTTGCCGGAAATTGTTTTCCCCTTCCTTGGTAAAATTGGTGCGCTGGGTGCGAAAGATGGATTTATGCTGACACAAGTTTTTCCCGGTGAAAGCTACTGGCATTCTTATGGATTTATTTTAGCCTGGCCATTATTCATGCCAAATTTATTTGGTTCAAATATTACCACCTTTTGGTTGATATACAGTCTCATTCAAACTTTCATCATAATCCCGTACATTGTTTATCGGTGGGGCAAAGGCGCATACTGCGGCTGGATTTGTTCCTGCGGTGCGCTTGCAGAAACTCTTGGTGATGAATACAGAACACTTGCGTTGCACAGTCCCAAAGCAAAGAAGTGGGAAAACTTTGGTCAGTGGGCTTTGCTTGCTGCTTTTGTTGTTACAGGATTAAAACTGCTGAGTGGATTATATGATTTTAATATTCCCATAATAAATGAAAAAATTTCCTACACTGCGGATATCTTACATAATATCTATTACATCGGTATCGATGTGATTTTTGCCGGCGTGCTTGGTGTTGGTGTGTATTTCTTTTTAAGCGGAAGAGTCTGGTGCAGATTCGGTTGTCCGCTCGCTGCATGGATGCACATCGTGAATCGGTTTTCTCGTTACAGAATTTTATCCGAAAAGAAAAAATGTATTTCATGTAACATCTGTACAAAAGTTTGTCACATGGGCATCGACGTAATGAACTATGCCAACAAAGGTATTCCGATGAATGATGTTGAATGTGTTCGCTGTTCTGCTTGCGTTGTAAATTGCCCGACACAGGTTTTATCATTTGGTGAACTGCCCAACTCGGATTTGAATAATAAACTTTATAAAGACATAAAAATTGATTTGAGCAACAAGGCTGCAAACTGGGGCAGCGGATTGTAAATTTAATTATGAAAGAAAAGTTAAGATTTGAATCAATTGATCTGCTAAGAGGATTCGCAATAATTGTAATGATTGAAGTGCATGTTTTTAATGCATTTCTGGTTTCAGAAATTAGAGAACAAGGCTGGTTTCAGATATTAAATTTTATTAATGGACTCGTTGCTCCTTCATTTCTTTTCGTTTCTGGATTTGCATTTTATATTTCAGTCTGTAATAAAGTTGATGAGCTTAGAAAATTTGGAGATATTTTTTACAAAAGGATTAAACGCATAATTGAAATACTAATAATAGGATACTTTCTGCATCTTCCATTTTATTCTCTCAAAGATTTTATTCAGCAAATTGACTACAAAAGCTGGATTACTTTTTCAAATGTTGATGTACTGCATTGTATTGCGGCAGGGTTATTTTTTCTTTTACTGCTTAGAATTATCATAAAGAATGACCGATTATTTATCATCTCGATTTTAATCTTTACTTTGATAACTACTCTTGCCGCGCCGTTTATTTGGAAAATAAATTTTAATGAATTTCTGCCCATGCCAATAGCAAATTATTTTAATCCCAATAATGGTTCATTGTTCCCGATTTTTCCATGGATGGGGTTTATTTTTAGTGGAGTGATTGCAGGTAAATATTTTATTGAGGCGCAAATAAACAGTAAGCAAAACATTCTGATAAAAAGAATACTGATACTTGGGTTGGCTTTCGTACTTTTTGGTCATATACTTTTATCAGGAATTCTACCCGAATCGATCAATTCACTTTTGCCAAATCCAATATTTTTTATTTTGCGATTAGGTTATGTGTTTGCATTACTTTCATTCTGCTGGTTCGTTGCACAGAAAAAATCTGTGAAATTAAAATTCATATATGATGCAAGCAGGGAATCATTACTAATTTATTGGCTTCACTTGCAGTTTATTTATTTACAATTGTTTTCTGGCAAAAGTACGCTAGATATTTTCGGACATTCTTTGGGAATATTAGAAAGTACACTCGGGGCAATATTTCTTATATTAATAATGATAGCTTGTGCTAAACTTTGGGATAAGCTGAAAGGCATAAGTATGAAGACAGCACGCACAATAAATTATGCGTTTGTATCAATTCTAATAATAATTTTCATTATAAGGTAACAGCCAAAATAAAGTTTATGTCTCAGCCTTAGTGCTCAAAATTATTCAAAAATATTTTGTCACTTACTTAAAGTGTTTGGAACTAATAATTGATATGTTAAAAAAATCTAATGGAGAATATATGAAACTCGGCTTTATCGGTCTCGGCAAAATGGGAATGAACATGGTTCATCGTTTAATCAATCAAGGGCATCAGGTAGTGGTTTATAACCGCTCGATGGAAAAAGTTATTGAAGCACAAAAATTGGGCGCAATTGCGTCAACTTCTATACTTGATTTAGTAAGTAAACTTGATGGAAAAAAAATAATCTGGTTAATGGTTCCATCGGGGAAACCTGTTGATGAAAACATTGAAGCAATACTACCGATGTTGAAAAAGGATGACATTATCATTGATGGCGGAAATTCTTTTTGGCGCGATACACAAGCACGGGCAAAAAGAGTTTCCGAAAAAGGAATTCACTATCTTGATTGTGGAACGAGCGGTGGTGTTTGGGGATTACAAAATGGCTACTGCCTTATGTATGGCGGTGATAAAAAATCAGCGGACTTCGTTGAACCTATATTTAAATCTTTAGCGCCGGAAAATGGTTATGTTTATTGCGGTGAATCAGGTACAGGGCATCTTGTTAAAATGGTGCATAACGGAATTGAATATGGAATGATGCAATCTTACGCGGAAGGATTTGAGATACTCAAAAAATCTCCTTTCAATATAAACATTACAAAAGTTGCAGATGCATGGCAATATGGCAGCGTAGTTAGAAGCTGGCTTCTGGAGCTTGCAGTTAATGCTTTTAAAGATGATCCGAACTTGGAACAATTAAAAGATTACGTGCAGGATAGCGGAGAAGGACGATGGACTGTTCAAACAGCTATGGATTTTGATGTGCCAGCTCATGTTATTACTGCTTCACTTTATACGAGATTTCAATCGAGGCAGGATGAATCTTTTGCGATGAAAGTTTTAGCTGCACTGAGAAATCAATTTGGCGGACATGCAGTAAAAACAAAATAAAGCTATATGTCATTGCGAGAGACGATAAATACGAAGCAGTCTCATTAAGCGTGATAGATTGCTTCACTCGAGGACTCGTTTGCAATGACATACGAATAAATTAATCAGGAACAATATGAACATTACAGAAAATCATATATATGTTATTTTCGGTGCTTCCGGCGATCTTACTAAAAGGAAATTAATTCCCGCTATTTATTCTCTTTTTGTTCAGAATCTTCTGCCGGAAAATTTTGCCTTGCTCGGTGTTTCAAGATCAAAATTTAGTGATGATGAATTTAGAAAGAACATGAATTCTGCTATCAATGAGTTTAAAGAAATTGATAATGCCACCAAGATAGATGAATTTATTAAAAAAATATTTTACACAACAATAAATTTTGATGAAACAGCCGCTTACAAAAAATTAAAAGATAAAATTATTGAACTCAGAGAGTTAAATAATATCGGCGGGAACACAATATTTTATTTATCGACCCCTCCAAGTTTATATGGTATCATTCCGCAAAATCTCGCTGAAGTTGAATTGAATAAACAGGAGGATGGATGGAAAAGATTAATAATTGAAAAACCATTCGGGTATGATTTACAATCAGCATTAAAGTTAAAAGATGAACTTCTTAAAGGCTGGAAGGAAGAACAGATATTCAGAATTGATCACTATCTCGGTAAAGAAACTGTTCAAAATCTTTTGGTCACACGATTTTCAAACGGAATTTTTGAACCGCTCTGGAATAGAAATTATATTCATCACGTTGAAATAACTTCGGCGGAAAGTATCGGTGTCGAAAAACGCGGCGGTTATTACGACGCATCAGGAGCCTTGCGGGACATGGTGCAGAATCATCTGCTTCAAGTTGTCGGTCTAACAGCTATGGAATCACCTTCTTCATTGGAGCCAATAGCAATACGCAATGAAATCTTAAAAGTTTTTCAATCCTTACGTCCGATCAAAAAAGAAGATGTAAAAAAAAAAGCAATCAGGGGACAGTACGTTTCTTCGCATATTAAGCGTCAATTAGTGAACGGTTACCGTGAAGAGGATGGAGTAAAACCTGAATCAACAACCGAAACCTATGTGGCATTAAAATTTTTTATTGATAACTGGAGATGGGGAGGTGTACCTTTTTATATCCGAACAGGTAAAAGATTACCAACACGCGTTACTGAAGTTGTAATTCATTTTAAACCAACTCCGCATTTTTTGTTTTCACAGAGTGATGTCAGTCGTAACTGTAATCAACTTGTTATTAGAATTCAACCAGATGAAGGTATATTACTAAAGTTTGGAATGAAAACCCCAGGTGGAGGTTTCGAAGTGAAAAATGTAAATATGGATTTTCACTATTCTGATCTTTCTAATTTAAGAATTCCATCTGCCTATGAGCGCTTACTTCACGATACAATGAAGGGCGATTCAACCTTATTTGCAAGAACTGAAGAAGTTTTAGAAGCGTGGAAGTTTTTGACTCCTATAATTGAGTGCTGGGAAAATGATAATAGGATCCCGCTGTATGGATATCCCGCCGGCTCTTGGGGTCCGGAGAATGCGGATGCCCTAATCGAAGATGCAAATATGGGGTGGAGGTATCCGTGTAAGAATCTTTCTGATGATGGAATTTATTGCGAACTTTAACAAGCTATGACAAAAGTATTTGAAAATATTACTGAGCTGACTGAATCTGTTTTTCAAGAAATCCATTTTTCACTGAATCAACAAACTAAAATAAATATTGCAATTTCCGGAGGCACGACTCCTGCTGCAATATTTGAACTTCTGGCAAAAAATTTTTTTGATAAACTTGATTGGAAAAGAATTAATTTTTTTTGGGTCGATGAAAGATGCGTGCCATCCAGTCATCCCGATAGTAATTATGGAATGACAAAAAAAACCTTGCTGAATCACATTCAAATTCCTCCTCAAAATATTCATCCGATTAACTGCGGGGAAAACGTTCAGGCTGAAATTGAAAGATATTCCGAAGAGATAAAATTACTTCTTCCGATGGAAAACAAATTCCCCCGCTTTGATTTGATTTTTTTAGGGCTTGGATCAGATGGTCACACAGCGTCAATATTTCCAAATCAGATTGAGCTGATGACAGCAAAAGATATTTGTGCTTTATCGAACCACCCCCAAACAAATCAAAAAAGAATAACTCTTACCGGTAAGGTTATAAATAATTCAAGGAAAATCATTTTCATTGTTACCGGTAAAAGTAAATCATTAATCATCAAGAATATTTTTGAAAAAAGAAGTGAATATCGTTTGCCGGCTGAATTTATTAGACCTGCTGAGGGAACCCTTGATTGGTTCCTGGATATTGAAGCAGCATCTCTGTTATGAAAATAAGATCAGCAGCTAATCTCTTGTAATTTATCAATTGAAAAAAATTATTTTTTAAACTAAAGGATTAAATAAAAATGAACAAACTAAACGAACTTGCTAAACTTGGACAATCTGTATGGCTTGACTATATAAGCCGTAAGTTGATCACCAGCGGCGAACTAAAATCTCGCATTACAAATGGATTGAGAGGAATGACATCAAATCCAACTATCTTTGAAAAAGCTATCGCTGGAAGTTGTGATTATGATAACGATATCAAAGAGCTTGTAAAAAATAAACTTACCATCGAAGAAATTTATGAGCGAATTGTAATGAAAGATATTTCGCTCGCTGCAGATGAAATGAAATCAGTTTATGATTCATCAAACGGCCTGGATGGGTATGTAAGCCTCGAAGTTAACCCCCTGCTTGCAAATAAAACTGAGGAGACCATCGAACAAGCCCTTCGATTATTCAAAGAACTTAATCGAAAAAATATAATGATCAAAATTCCAGGTACAGAGGAGGGTCTGCCTGCAGTTACTGAAGTTCTCGCTAATGGTGTGAACGTAAACGTAACATTAATTTTTAGCATTGATAATTATAAAAAAGTTGCAGATGCTTTTATAAAAGGATTGGAGAAATTTGATTCTGCCGGCGGTGATGTTAGTAAACTTGCGTCGGTTGCATCATTCTTTGTTAGTCGTGTAGATACAGCGGTTGATAAAGAACTTGAATCAAAAGGCAATAAAGATTTGCTCGGTAAGATTGCAGTTGCAAATTCTAAATATGCATTTGAAGTTTCAAAGGAAATTTACTCAACCGAACGATGGAAAAAACTTGCTGCTAAAGGTGCAAGAGTTCAACGTTTGCTCTGGGCAAGCACCGGTACAAAAAATCCTGCATACTCCGATGTGCTCTATGTTGAGGAGTTAATCGGTTCAGATACAGTTAATACACTCCCCCCTTCAACTCTTGATGCTTTTTTAGACCACGGCAAACTTAAATCAACCTTGTCTGAAGGTATTCCAGAAGCTAAAGCACAATTGAGAAAACTTAATTCCCTAGGAGTTGATATAAATCAAATTACAGACAAACTTCAGATTGACGGAGTAAAATCATTCTCTGATTCATTTACTTCGTTAATGAAAAGTTTGAAGGATAAATCTGAAAAAATCAAGGCGGGGTTATAAAAATGAAATATAACATTGGTAATCTTAAAAGTGAAGTTGATGCGAAACTTTTGCAAATTAATAATGAAAAGATAGTTGAAAGAATCTGGCAAAAAGATTTTACCGTGTGGGGCACTTCTCCCGAAGAAATCAGCAACAGACTTGGCTGGCTTGACTCCCCCAAAGTTACCAGGAAATCATTTGATGAAATTCTCAAATTTGTCGATGAGGTTAAAAATGAAGGATTTACTAATGCCTTGTTATTAGGAATGGGGGGATCAAGCCTCTCCCCGGAAGTTTTCAGATTTATTTTTGGAGTTAGGAAAGGATATCTTGATTTATCAATTTTAGATAGCACCGATCCAGAGGCAATTCTTGAAAAAGCTAATAATCTTGATCCAGAAAAAACTCTGTACATTGTTTCTACAAAGTCCGGGGGTACCGTTGAAACAATTTCATTTATGAAATATTTTTATAACTTCACTCTTTCAAAAGTTGGTAAAGAAAAAGCAGCAAAACATTTTATTGCAATCACTGATCCCGGAAGCGGTCTTGAACAAATGGCGAAGGATCTTAACTTTAGAAAAATTTTTCTTAATGACCCGAACATTGGCGGCAGATTTTCTGCCTTGTCATTATTCGGAATAGTGCCCGCTGCTTTAATTGGAGTGGATATTGAAAAAATATTGAACAGTGCTGAAGCCGAAATATCAAACTCTAAAAAATCTGGTAATGATATTCTGCAAAATAGCTCAGTAGTACTCGGGACAATAATGGGCGTTTTAGCAGGCAGGGGGAAGGATAAAATTACTTTTATAATTTCACCTAAATTTTCATCCTTTGGTGCGTGGACTGAACAGTTGATTGCTGAGAGTACAGGAAAAATAGGAAAAGGCATTCTACCTGTTGATTTGGAATCCGTTGAAGCACCGCACTTTTATTCGAATGACAGATTGTTCGTTCACATCAAATTAAGCGATGACAATACATTTAACGAAAAAGCTGCGCAGTTAAAATCTGCCGGTCATCCGATGATCGAAATTCGACTTGATAACATTCATGATTTAGGTAAGGAATTTTTCCGTTGGGAATTTGCAACCGCTATCGCCGGTCACGTGCTCACCATCCCCCCCTTTGACCAGCCAAATGTTGAACAAGCCAAAGTAATTGCGCGGCAAATGATGAAAGAATATCAGTCTACCGGTAACATGCCTCAGTTATCATCGGTATTACAGGAAGGTGAGGTTAAGATTTATGGCGATGTTAAACCAAATAAAGTTTCTGATGCAATCCCAAAATTTCTTACTGACTGTAAAGGCGGGAAAAACTACGTAACTCTTCAAGCATATCTAACACCCAAAAAAGATACTACAAAACTTCTTCAAGAATTGAGAACTTCAATCCAAAAAAAATATAAAGTCGCTACAACTTTTGGCTACGGCCCAAGATTTCTTCACTCAACCGGACAGCTTCACAAAGGTGATGGCGGTAATGGATATTTTATTCAATTCATTGCTGATAACAAAACTGATACGCCGATCCCCGATCATGCAGGAAGAGAAGATTCATCAATTACATTTGGAATTCTGAAAAGAGCACAACTGTTAGGTGACAGGCAAGCCCTCGTTGATAATCATAGAAAAGTAATTACACTCGAATTGGGTGATAGTTTGACAGATAGTCTGAAACTAATTTCAGAAAAGATATAGTTATCATATTTAAGAAATTATAGAAACAAAAGTCTTGACTTGCAAAATTCTATATCGTATATTTACGATAAACGATTAAGAAACTAAATGTCAAAATCAAAAACAGAAGAATTTACGAAAGAAGATATCTGGCTAGCCGATGTTGCGAAAGCTTTGTCACATCCTGCAAGGATAAGAATCTTAAAAATCCTTACAAGTATGAATTCTTGCATCGTAGGAAATATAGTCGAGCAACTTCCTCTAGCACAGGCTACTGTTTCGCAGCATTTAAAAGAATTAAAACGAGTTGGACTAATTGAAGGAGAAATAGACGGTCCAAAAATATGTTATTGTGTAAATAATAAAAATCTTGCGAGAGCAAAATCTGCACTGGATAAGTTGTTCGTAAAAATCGGATGTTGTTAAAAAAAAAGAAGGAAGCATAATGGAAACACCAAATGAAATTAAACAAGTTGTTAAAAATAAATACTCAGAAATCGCATTGTCTATTAAGGGTTCTTGCTGTGGACCAACTAGCTGTTGCAGCGATTCATCCACGCTTGAGTATTCTATGATTGGTGAGGAATACAAAAATGTTGAAGGTTATGTGCCCGATGCTGATCTTGGATTGGGCTGCGGTTTGCCGACAGAATTCGCTGATATAAAATCGGGCGATACAGTTGTTGATCTTGGTTCGGGCGCAGGCAATGATGTTTTTATCGCTCGTGCAATTGTTGGTGAAGCTGGGAGGGTAATAGGGGTCGATATGACTGAAGCGATGATTGAAAAAGCAAATCGGAACAATCAAAAACTTGACTATAAAAATGTTGAGTTTAAATTAGGCGAGATTGAACATCTTCCGCTGGAGTCCGGAATTGCTGACGTTATTGTAAGCAACTGCGTTTTGAATCTCGTGCCCGATAAACAAAAAGCTTTTGCCGAAATTTTTAGGGTGCTGAAACCAGGGGCTCATTTCTGTGTTTCCGATATTGTAATTAAAGGTGAGTTAAATCCGGAATTGCAAAAATCTGCCGAGATGTATGCCGGCTGTGTTTCCGGTGCAGTTCAACAGGATGAATATTTAAAATTAATCGCACAAGCCGGATTTAAGGATATTCAAATAAAAAAATCCAAAGTCATAGAATTGCCAGAAGAAATTTTAGCTAAATATCTTTCGGAGAATGGACTTAAAACCTACAAACAAAAGGTTGAAGGTATATTCAGCATAACCGTAGTCGGATATAAATAATTCGGGTTGCTCCTAAAATATTATTTTAGAATGTATATAGAAATTATTTGAGGTAATTATATTTTCATTCAGAAGCATTTTTCTTTAATTTTCACTTGTGATTATTCTTAACAACTTCAGAAATTCCTTAAAGAAAAATAATTGATGATAAATACTTCGTCCATTGAAAAAAGAATGATTGAATTCTTTACCACCATCGCTGGTTTATTTGAATTCAGCATACGATTTTTTAAAGAAATTTTCGTCCCTCCCTATGAAATTGAGCAGATCAGAAAGCACATGGATGAACTTGGTATTAAAACTTTACCCATCGTTAGTGTAACAGGATTTATCATCGGGCTTGTAGTTGCAATGCAGACTCAGCCGGTTCTTCTTCGCTTTGGTGCTGAAGCTTACCTGCCCGGCTCGGTTGGAATATCAATCGTGCGCGAACTTGGTCCTGTAATCACCGCTTTAATTTTTGCTGGAAGAGTAAGCTCGGGAATTGGAGCCGAGCTTGGTTCTATGCGTGTAACCGAGCAGATTGATGCAATGGAAGTTTCGGGAGTTAATCCATTCAAATATCTTGTTGTAACAAGAGTATTCGCCTGCACATTTATTTTACCCCTCCTCACCATCTATGTCATTTTTATTTCATTGATCGGCGCTTATGTCGCTGTACTTCTTGTTCAAAACATGATCGTTGATTATTATATCGGCGCAGTAATTAAGTCGCTCGAGTTTGGTGATGCAATTCCCGGCATCGCAAAAACTTTTGTATTTGGTTTTATTGCGGGAATTGTCGGGAGCTATAAAGGTTACACTGCAACAAATGGAACCGAGGGTGTGGGAAGAGCCTCAACAACTTCAGTGGTAGTTGCATCTTTATTAATTCTTCTGTTCGATATGATTTTAGTTAAACTGACTTTATGGTTATGGCCGACAATAAAATAGTTGTTGAAATAAAAAATCTTTCAAAAGCATTTGGCGACCACGTTGTGCTTGATAATATTTCCCTTCAAGTTGAAGACGGCGAAAATCTTGTAGTGTTTGGAAGAAGCGGCACGGGCAAAAGCGTTCTGCTCAAATGTATGATAAGATTATTGGAAGCAGACAATGGGAGGGTGTTTATTCACAATAAAGATGTAATTGATTTGTCATTTAATGAATTAAATGAACTTCGGAAGGATATTGGTTTTCTATTTCAAGGTGCAGCTCTGTATGATTCAATGAGTGTAAAAGAAAATCTAGAGTTTCCATTAATTCGGCATTTTGATTTCACTCAAAAAGAGCTTGATGAAAAAGTAAATAATATTTTACATAGAGTCCAACTTGAAGAAGCTAAAAACAAAATGCCTTCAGAACTTTCAGGCGGAATGAAAAAAAGAATCGGGCTTGCACGCGCTGTTATTTCGGAGCCGAAACTTATGCTCTACGATGAACCCACTACAGGACTTGATCCGATAACTTCAAAAGAGATTAGCAAACTTATTCTTGAACTTCAAAAAGAATTAAAAATGACCTCGGTAATCGTTACTCACGATTTGCTTTGTGCAGAGATTATTGCCGATAGAGCAATCATGCTTGAAAAAGGAAAAATACAATTTGAAGGAACTATAGATGATATGATTAAATCAAAAGATAATTTCTTAAAAAATTTTTTCAGCCATGAAATAATCGAAAGCAACAACAATGCATAAAAGTCTTAAAGCAGCAAAGCTTGGTATTTTTATTTTTCTTGGAAGCGTGCTTATGGTTACTATTATTTTTCTGCTCGGTAACAAAGAAGCACTGTTCAAATCAACATTTACCGTTAAAACATATTTCAAAAATATTGAAGGCTTGCGCAACGGTGCACCGGTTCGTCTCAGCGGTATTGACGTGGGCAGTGTAAAGAGCATTGATATTGCAAAAGATACAACAGGCAGAATCATTGTTTCAATGCGTCTGCTTACTGACATAGAACAGTTTATCCGAAAGGATACTAAAGCAAGCATCGAAACAGAAGGACTTGTCGGAAACAAAGTTGTAATACTTGAAATAGGCAGCAGCTCAAGCGAGCAGGTCGGCGAGGGGGGTACTATTCTATCCAAAGAACCGCTTAGTTTTGCCGATGTTATCGAAGAAACACAGGGAATTCTCGCCTACACAAAACAAATGACTAAAGATCTTTCCGAAATTACTTCCAAGATTAACAGGGGTGAGGGAACAATCGGAAGGATATTAACTGACGAAGAACTTTACAACGCTGCCACCGACCTTACCAAGCGCGCCGATAATAGTCTTGTGAACATAACAGAACAGCTTAATGAAGTTTCAAATCTATTTATTGATCTCGGCGTAAGTGTGCGCAGTGCAGTTGTTAATGTTAATGATGTAATCTCGCAGATTGATTCCGTATTTAATAACGTGCGCAAAGGGGAGGGAGTTATCGGTTCGCTGTTAGTGAAAGGAACCGGGCAGGATTCCATTA
The DNA here is from genome assembly GCA_035328465.1 of Ignavibacteriaceae bacterium. GTDB lineage: Bacteria > Bacteroidota > Ignavibacteria > Ignavibacteriales > Ignavibacteriaceae > JADJEI01. Next base: position 16,044 of record DAOLIQ010000013.1, read on the forward strand.
TTACAGCAGTAATGAAAAATCTTCTGCAGGTTTCCGAAGAAACAAAATCCGGCGCTGCTAAACTTGCGGAAAATATGGAAGCACTTAAACACAACTGGCTGTTTAAAAGTTATTTTGAAGAACGCGGCTACTGGAGCGGAGAAGAATTCGAAAAAGAAATTGATACCAAGCTGATCGAACTGAACGAAAAAATTAAACAGCTTGACGAAAGAATCGAAACACTGAAGAAAATCGAAAAGTGATTTTTAGAGGAAATAGTTGCGGAGCGGGAAGGGTTAAAGTTTAAAAAACTCGCAAATAAGAAAAGGGGCTGCCTCAAAAGTTGCAAAGTGTCAGTCTGAGCTTGTCGAAGACTGATATTATATGAGATTACTCACACTCCTCCTAAAAGGACGCCTCTGGCAGATTAGCTAAATATGAGAGCAAAAATTACTTTTGAGCCGACCTCTTTTTTATATTTGAGCTAAAGATTTTTAAAAGCAATTATGCCGCAAACAATAAAAAATATTTTAGGAATTGTATTTGTATTTATCATATTGATAGCTGCCGGCGGAGTGATTTTTTATAATATGTTAAAATCATCCCTGCCTGAATATGAGGGGGAGGCGCAATTGAACGGGCTGAACAATGAAGTCGAAATTTATTTCGACAGTACAGCTATCCCTTATATTTTTGCTTCAAATGAGGAGGATGCGGCATTTGCATTCGGCTATTTGCACGCACGCGAAAGATTGTTTTCAATGGATTTAATCAGGCGCGCGGGTGAAGGAAAACTAAGTGAAATATTCGGTACAGCTACTATTCCATTTGATAAAATGTTTCGCACAGTTGGAATTAAAACTACTGCCGAAAAAATTTTTCAGAGTGCAAATCCAATCACTAAAAAACTTTTAACATATTATTCAAAAGGTGTTAATGCCTACATCGAAGAGGCTGGTGGAAATTTACCGGTTGAATTTGATGTGCTCGGTTACTTGCCTGAAAAATGGACTCCCGTTGAAAGTATAATCGTTATAAGAATGATGGCGTGGCAGTTAAACATAAGCTGGTGGTCTGATTTTACTTTCATAGAGCTTGTACAAAAACTCGGCGCAGAAAAAGTGAAAGAAATTTATCCCGACTATCCTGAAAACGGCGAGCTGATTATTCCGTCTTCCATTCAAGATTATCCTAAAATAGTTTCTGATGTAGTTGATGTTGATAAATGCTTCCGAAAATTTCTTGGATTTGACGGCACACATATCGGCTCGAATAATTGGGTAGTTAATGGAAATAAGTCAGGCAGCGGGAAACCAATAATTGCGAATGATCCGCATCTTGCTTACAGGGCGCCGGGAATTTGGTACGCGGCAGTTTTAAATGCCGGGGGGTGGAAGGCTGCCGGGGTTTCTTTGCCTGGTGTCCCTGGTTTTGTGATTGGGAAGAATGAAAACATTTCCTGGGTACTTACAAACATTATGCTTGATGATGCGGACTTCTACATTGAAAAATTTGACTCCTCAAAGAAAAAATATTTGCTGGATGGAGAGTGGAAAAATCTCATAGTTCATAAAGATACAATTCATGTTAAAGATTCTGCTGACGTTTTATTCGAAATTATTTCTACGCATCGCGGTCCGATTATTTCGGATATTCATCCGCTTGATTTTTTATACACCGATAAACAAAAAACTTCTGTACCGATAAGTATGCGCTGGCTTGGTAATGAAATCAGTGATGAATTTTCTGCAATTTATAAAGTGAATCACGCGAATAATTTTAATGAATTTAAAAAAGCTGTTTATGAATTTTCAGTGCCAGGACAGAATTTTGTTTACGGTGACAAAGAAGGCAATATAGGCTACGTGTTTGGCGGGCAATTGCCGATGCGTACTTCGAATTCGCCTACTATGATTTTTGATGGAACAACTTCTGAGTTTGATTGGAAAGGATTTGTGCCTCGCGAGCAAATGCCTTCATTGTTTAATCCGCCGCAGAATTTTATCGCATCAGCAAACAATAAAACTGTAAAAGATTTTCCTTATCACATTTCAAATATTTGGGAACCTTCTTCACGGATTGACAGAATTTATGAATTGATGAATTCAAAAGAGAAGCACTCAGCTCAGGATTTTATGAAATATCAAATGGATTTTACCTCTCCCTATGCCCACCAAATTACTAATTACATTCTTGAGGCTTTTCAGAATATCAAAGTGACAGATAAAAATTTATCAACTTCATTGGCACTTTTTGCAAAATGGAATTATGAACTTGATCAATACAGTCAACTGCCTTCAATCTATGTTATGTTTTTGAAAAAGTTTTTAGAAAATACTTTCCGCGATGAGATGGGTTCTGATCTTTACAATGAATTTATTTTCGTCGGCAACATCCCTTACAGAAGTATATTGCAGGTTTTAGAAAACGATAACTGCTCGTGGTATGATGATAAAACTACTCGTGCTGTTGAAACAAAAGAAATGATAATTAGAAAAAGTTTTGCGGATGCTTTGAGCGAGCTTGAAAAAAAATATGGCAGGGAAATTAAGAACTGGCAATGGGGGGAGATGCATAAATTGAAATTCAAACATTCCTTCAGCGGTGCTGTATCATTTATTGATAACTTTGTAAATATTGGTCCATTCAGTGTTGGTGGGGATGGCACTACAATCTTTAACACTGAATACACCTTTTCCGAAAGCATAGAAAAATATCCTGTGTTCAAACACGACGAATTTGAAAACGATCTCGGACCTTCGATGAGATTTATTTATGACTTTAGTAAGCCGGATGAATTTTATTTAGTGTTGACAACAGGTCAGTCCGGAAATATTTTTAGTGATTATTACAGCAGCATGACTAACTACTGGCTGGAAGGAAAATATTTTAAGATCAGAACAGACGAATTGTCGGCTAAATCAGAAAAAAATAAATTGCTGAGATTGCTGCCTAACTAATCATTGGCTAATAATTTTTAAGAATGTATTAAATTAGTCTGTTAAATATTATAAAAGGAATAGATGAAAGTAATTGAACATCTTCAAAAGGCAGCTGAGCCACTAATAAGTTTTGAATTGATACCTCCCAAAAGGGGTGGGGATATAAAAGGTCTTCTTGCAGTGCTTGACGATATAATGAAATACAAACCACCTTTCATAGATATTACAAGCCATGCTGCTGAAGTATTTTACGAAGAAACTGCAACAGGAATAAAGAAAAGAATTAAACGGAAACGACCTGGTACACTTGGCATCTGTGCCTTGATTCAAAATAAATATAACATTGATGCAGTTCCGCATGTTTTATCAAAAGGATTTACTCGCGAAGAAACTGAGGACTTTTTAATTGAGCTAAATTATTTGAACATCGAGAACGTACTTGCAATCAGAGGTGATGACAGCAATTACGATAAACCGGTTCCTGAAGGAAAAAGTGTGAATAGAAATGCAAGTGATCTCGTTCAACAAATTACTTCGATGAATTCGGGCAAGTATCTTGAAGAATCCCTCCTTGATGCGAAACCTACTAATTTTTGTGTGGGTGTTGGCGGCTACCCAGAAAAACATTTTGAGTCTCCTAATTTGAAGACAGATATCAGATATTCTAAAACAAAAATAGACGCGGGTGCTGACTATATTGTTACGCAGATGTTTTTTGATAACAAATATTATTTTGACTATGTAACTCAATGCCGAAATGCAGGCATTACCGTTCCAATCATTCCCGGGTTAAAAATTCTAACAACTAAATCTCATCTGACCAACATTCCTAAAAACTTTCATGTATCATTGCCCGATGAGCTGGCAGATGAAATATTTAAAGCTAAGCCCGAGCACGTAATTGAAATTGGCGCAAGCTGGGCGGCTAAACAAGTAGAGGAATTATTGAATGCCAATGTTCCAAGCGTGCATTTTTATATTATGCAGGATTCGAAACCGATTTCTTTACTAATGGAAAAACTGAAGCTCTTTAAGTAATTAATCAAATAAAAAATAAAATGATGATTAAAATTAGAAGACCTGTAATTAAAAAAGTTAAGTGGGGAGTGGCAGGACTCGGCAGATACTCTGAAAATAATTTCTTACCTTCAATTCCGTATTTAACAAGAAGCACTCTCGTTTCTGTTTTTAGCCATGATGAGCAGCGAGCAAAATTTATTTCAGAGAAATTTTCTGTCCCAAATTATTTTTTTGACTACGATGAGTTTTTAAAATCAGATATCAATGCTGTTTATATCGGCAGTAAAAACTCAGACCATTACGAACAAGTAATCAAAGCAGCCAAAGCAGGCAAGAATATACTTTGTGAAAAACCAATCGCACTAACAAGCAGTCAAGCACAGGAGATGGTTGATATTTGCAAAAGGCAGGGGGTAAAATTCGGAATTAACTATGTTCACAGATTGCATCCCCTTGCTGTGAAAGCGAAAGAGATACTCGATAAGCAAATGCTTGGAAAATTAATTTCAATAGTAATTACTTTTAATATCGAACTCCCACCGGGAGAAAATTTTCGTTATTCAAAAGAAAAAAGCGGCGGCGGTGCTCTGCGCGATCTTGGAACTCACCTAATAGATTTAATGAGATACTTCGGCGGAGAAATAATTGATATAACCGGACACATGGACCAAATAATTTATAAAAGTGAAGTTGATGATTTTGCCAGTGCTAATCTTAAATTTCAAAACGGCGGTTATGGATATTTCAATGTATCTTTTAACAGCCGGCTTGCTTTTAATAAAATTGAAATAGTTGGTCATAGCGGTGCATTGAGCATCGAAAATTTAATTGGAAGAAAGAAGCACCCCCCCAAATTGAATATTTTATTAGAAGGTGATATGAGAAAAAGTTTTAGGAAGCGTGGAAATAAACTCCACTTTCTTTTACGATCTGTGCAGCGCTCTTTTTTAAATAACGAGCCAATGGCGGTTAGCGGTGAAGATGGTCTGATTAATATGAAATTAATGGAAGAGTTGGAAAGAAAATGCCTGCCATTGAAAAGCTGATTGAAATTTGTCACAAGGTTTATAAAAATAAATTCGTTTCTGCTTTCGACGGAAATATTTCCTGCAGAATTTCTGACAATGAATTTTTGATTACCCGATCCGCAGTTTGTAAAGGTGATGTTCAACGGAAAGATATATTAAAAATAAATTCAGGGGGCAGTCTTCTCGGAGGCGAGGGTAAATTTTCTACAGAAACAAAACTTCATCTTTTCATTTATTCCAGAAGGAAAGAAATTAATTCGGTTGTTCACTGCCACCCCGTTTATGCAACAGCTTTTGCCGTAAATGGAATCGGCTTAGATAAGCACTACTTTCCCGAAGTAGTTTTAACAATGGGTAAAATTCCTCTCTGTAAATACGGAACTCCGTCAACAAGCGAGCTAACGGACAGCATCGAACCTTTTGTTGATCATTCTTTAGCTTTTCTATTACAGAATCACGGCGCCGTAACTATTGGTAAATCGTTGGATGAGGCATACTTCAGAATGGAAAAACTTGAGCATACAGCTAAGACATTGACTGTTGCAAAATTGACCGGTGAACCAAAAACTTTAACAAATGATCAGATAAAAAAACTATTGACTATTTCTAAAAATGTTTATGGAATCTCACCTGATGAAAGAAATATATTTTAATTAAAAAATAATAATGAATAAAAATAAACCACTAATTGCTCTTTTACTTGGCGGAACTTCACCGGAAAAGGAAGTTTCAAAATCTTCTGCAGCCTCTGTTTATAAGGCTTTACTTGCCTTAGGCTATAGAGTAAAATTGATAAATCCAGCTTACGGAATTAATCAACCTTTAAGAACTGAAGATTTCTTTGCAGAACAAGAATTTTCAGAAATATCAAATAGAAATTTTATTGCAGCTGTAAATAGTTCTTTATTTGATGATGTTGATCTTGCATTTTTAACTTTGCATGGAAAGTGGGGAGAGGATGGGTCAATACAATCATTATTGGAATTGCGTGGAATAAAGTACACGGGCAGTAAAATTTTGTCGAGTGCAGTAGCAATGGATAAAGCAATGTCTAAAATTCTTTTCAAAGAATATGAAGTCGAAACTCCCAAAGGATTTTTAATTGAAAACCATTCCATTGATATTGAAAGCGTTTCTAAAAAAATTGAAAATGAATTTGGTTTCCCTGTGGCTGTAAAACCAAATGACCAAGGTTCAACGGTGGGGTTAACTATCTGCAATGAGAAATCAAAACTATCTGAATCATTAAACATTGCATTTAAATTTGCGAAACACGTTCTAATTGAAGAGTACATTTCTGGAAGAGAATTAACTGTTGCTGTTCTTGATGGAGAGGCACTCCCTCCTTTAGAGATAAAACCTAAAAGTGGTTTTTATGACTACGAATCTAAATACACAACAGGATTAACAGAATATGAAGTGCCGGCAAAAGTTTCGGATGAAATAACAGCGACGCTTAAACAGCAGGCATTGCTGGCTTTCAAAGCACTTCATTGTGATGGCTATGCGCGTGTAGATTTCAGAATGAACGAACAAAATAAAATATACTGCCTTGAAGTAAACACGCTTCCCGGTATGACGGCAACAAGTCTGGTCCCTAAAATGGCGAAGGTGGTGGGAATCTCTTTTGAACAGCTTGTCGAAAAAATAATTCAATTAGGATTGCGGTAATGAAGTTATTTAACAAAAGGACAAAGATTTACTTTTTTGGTATCATTCTAATTGTCGGACTGTTCTATCTTCTTTTTAATGATTTTGGTTTCTATCGTTACCAAAAGCTGAGCAATGAAATTGATGAATTAAATTCACGTATTGAAAATCTTCAAAACGAGAATAAAAAACTTAAAGATCAAATAGATTCAATCGTAAGAAAAGAACCCTCGAAAATTGAAAAAATTGCGAGAGAAAAATATGATATGATTCGCCCCGGCGAAACCAAAATAGAAGTGATTGAAAAATAGATTTTAATGAAGAAAATAGAAATTCCGCAAACTCCACTTGCCGAAAGAGTACGCCCAAAAAAACTTGAAGATTTTAAGGGGCAGCAGGAAATTTTAGGGAAGGGGAAGCCCATTCGTTTGATGATTGAAAACGATACTCTGAGTTCATTCATCCTTTGGGGACCGCCAGGCTCGGGTAAAACCACTATTGCAAAAATTATCGCAGAAAAAACCGGGGCAGAGTTTTTCCAGTTAAATGCTGTATCCTCCGGTGTTAAAGATATCCGTAGTGTTATCGAAAGATCAATTGAAAATAAAAATCACCATAAGCGAACAATACTTTTTATTGACGAAATACACCGCTTCAACAAGGCTCAGCAGGACGCACTTCTCAATTCTGTTGAATCAGGATCGTTAATTCTCATTGGTGCGACAACTGAAAACCCCTCCTTCGAAGTTATTCCTGCTTTGCGATCACGGGCTCGAGTGTTTGTACTTCACGAATTAACCAAAGAAGAACTCACCCAAATATTAAATAATGCGATCGGTAACGATGAATTTTTATCTCATTTAAAAATAGAAGAAGTAGATAATGAATTTTTAATATATCTTTCCGGGGGAGATGCAAGAGCAATGCTTACAATCTTAGAGGCAGCAGTTGTGCAGGAATTAAATTCTGAACACATAAAAGTATCCAAAGAAGTTTTAGAAAATGTAGTTCAGAAAAAAAATATACTTTATGATAAAGCAGGCGAAGAACATTACAACATTATTTCAGCGTTCATAAAAAGTATCAGAGGGAGTGATCCTGACGCAGCACTTTATTGGATGGCTCGAATGCTTGAAGGTGGGGAAGATCCATTATTCATCGCAAGACGAATGATCGTACTTGCATCAGAAGATATTGGAAATGCTTCCCCAAATGCGCTTGTTCTTGCCGAAGCGGTATTCAGTGCAGTTGAAAAAATCGGCATGCCCGAAGCGAGAATTATACTTGCACAGTGCGTCACATATCTTGCATCATCACCTAAAAGTAATTCTTCGTATCAAGCAATTGAAGGAGCATTAGCTGAAGTCCGAAATGGTAATTTACATCCGGTTCCTCTGCACTTACGAAATGCCCCCACAACATTAATGAAAAATCTTTCATACGGAAAAGATTATAAATATGCTCACAATTTTGAAAATCATTTTGTCGAAGACAATTATTTCCCAAAAGAATTAGAAGGCAAACAATTTTATCTCCCGACTGAGAACGGACAGGAGAAAAAAATAAAGGAGTGGCTAAAATTTCTTTGGAAGAAGCGAAAGAAATACTAATTGCCAATCAAAGCCCAGCGAACATTTTGCCAGGAAGCTGTTTTGCCATTCCTTTAAATTCGAGTGAGAGTAAATGTACAAGGCAGTCTGATGTTGAAATATTTGTAAGCTCGGCAATCTTATCAATTTGGACAGCATTTTCTGAAATTACTGAGAGTATTTTTTCTTCAAAGATATTTAAATCCACATGCGGCTTTGGAATATTTTTCCCGATGATGGGTTTCAGTTTCAACTCTAATTCAAATAAGATATCCTCGCTTGAACGAACTAGTTTAGCCTCCCCCTTTTGAATCAGTAAGTTTGTACCTTCAGATTGACGAATGCCAAGATTGCCGGGTACAGCAAATACTTCGCGATTTTGATCCAGCGCAAAGTTTGCCGTTTGCATTGCTCCTCCTTCTGCCCCGCTTTCAATTATCACACAACCGAGACTTAACCCCGAAATAATTCTATTTCGCCTCGGAAAATTTTGAGCATCGGGTTTAGTGCCAAGTTTGTATTCAGAAATTATCAATCCTTTTTCGGCTATTTCCTCAAATAATTCTTTATTCTCAGGTGGATAGATTATATCTAATCCTGATCCAATAACTGAGATCGTTCTTCCGCCAATTTTCAATGCTGCTTTATGAGCAACTGAATCTACTCCCCTTGCAAGGCCGCTGACAATAGTAATTCCTTGTACTGCTAATTCAGAGGAGATTTTTTCTGCTTGAATTTTCCCATAATTTGTTGGTCCTCTTGTTCCCACGATGGCAATGCAAAAATCATCTGATTCTGAATAATTCCCTTTATAATATAGAAGCAGAGGCGGGTCGTAAATCTTTTTAAGCAGGCTGGGGTAATCTTCATCCCACACCGTAACAATTTTTGCACCTATTTTTTGAAGCAGCGTTAGTTCTTTTTCAACTTCAATTTTTATTTCATTTCTTTTTCTGGCTGCCTTCTGAATTTTTGATGCAAGGGTGGTACTGATTCCTTCAGCTTCGATAAGAGTATTATTGTTTTGGGTTAGGATGCTCGCAGTTGATTTGAATCTTGCTAATAAATTACGAATCTTAGCCGGACCGATTCCGTCCACGGAGAGGAGTGTGTAAAGGTTAGTTAATTCAGCAAAGTTTAATTTACTCAAGTGAATAGATCAGATTAGTAAATACAATTGAGTAACTATTTATTCACTTTTAATTTCCTCTCTCTTCTTTTTAAAGAAAAGAGATAATGGAAAAATAATAACATAAGCCGCGATTAATATTATTGGAGATAAAATCAGAGATGCACTGCTGTCCCACTCTCCGCTGCCCATTACATAATAACCAAGTAAGAGCAAAACAGAGCCGAGCGCAATTAATAAGTAATTTGATTTGTCAAAATAAATATGAAAAGGTGAAACGTTAGTTCGCTTTTGAATTTTCTTCTTTATTTGCTTTGCCATATTATTCCTTAAGAAAATATATAAAGCCCGATGTTAGGGAAACACCGGGCTCGACTCATAAAATTCAAAGGGCAGGGGAGAACCCTCTGAAAGAGTCATTTGAAAAATTTCTTGATGAAGCTTATTCATCAAGATTAAATTATTTATTTATTTGATAAACGATTTTTCGTATCGTATCAAATTGCAGGTAAGGATATTCTTCCCTGATAGCTTCAATTGCATCCCCGGCACAAATCTTACTTGCGCGAAGTCCTTTAAATTTTTTTCTAATTTGATAATCTCGGACTGACTTTTCATCAATCAATCCATGCGCGCTAAGAAGTTCAAAAATATCGTCGCTGATAAGCTCCGATAGAGGATTCTCGATTTTTGCTCTTATTTCTTTCATCGCTTCGTTCCTTTCGTTTAAATTATTGCGAATGTCTAAAAGTTAGTATCGAATTTTCCTATTTTGACTCCTTGTTAATTGTTGATGTTCCATAAAATTAAAAAACCGACCAGAGAAGTTCCCTAAATCGGCGTAACTTTGCTACTCTGTTAAATAAATAAAAATTATTTAGAACCAGTAGCAAATGAACTATAAATAAATTTCCTTATTTTTGTTGTAAATATTGAAATAAAAATTGAAAATGTCAAGCATTCATTTAAGCTTTATTTCCATATTAAATCTAAAACCTAAATAAAAACAAAGGATACAACCCTTATTTATCAACCTTGATGATTATCAACTGTACCTTTCGTTTTAATTTTTATTACTTTAAGATAAAAACTATATATGATTAAATTATTGAAAATACTTACTAAGTGGCGGAAATTAATTCTAATAAATTTATTAATAGTCACTATTTTATCAGTTGTTGTCAGCTTACAATTACCAAATTGGTATACGGCATCTTCAGTAATACAGCCAACTTCAAATTCAGGGGGGCAGGGAGGATTATCAAGTTATTTGGGTTTATCTTCGTTAAATAGTTTAGGGCTCAGTCTTGGTTTGAGCGGAGCAGAAGAATCCACATTGTTGGCAATATTAAAAAGTAGAAAATTAGCAACAGAAGTAATTAACAAATATAAATTAAAGGAATTTTATGAAAGAGAGACTTTAGAAGAAACTTTATTGGATTTTTATTCTGACTATGATGTACAGCCGACGGAGGAAAATATGATCCAAGTTTCTTATGAATATACCGATTCAGTTAAGTCAGCAGAAATTGTAAATTATATTGTTGATTTATTAGGGAAAAGCGTCCTGGAACTTTCAAACAAATTAGCTGAACAAGAAGAATTTCTTATTGAAAAAAGATATAAAGAGAACCTTGCTGCACTCGACAGCTTATATGATGCCCTAGAAAATTTTCAAAAAAAATATGGCATAATTGAATTTACAGAACAGACTAAAGCATTAATAACTGCAGCAGCAAATGTTGAAGCTGAACTTGTATCGAAGAAAGCTAATTTAGAATCGTATGAAAAACTATTTGGAAAAGATCATCCATATTCAAAATCGATTTCCACTCAAATTCAAAGTTTGGAAAATGAAATGGATAAAATTAAATCTGAAAATCAGTCACAATTGCAACAACCATTTAATTCACTTTTTGTTCCATTCGATCAAATACCTGAGATTGGGAAAAAATACACAAAGATTTATACAGCATTTCTCCTTGAATCAAAACTTCAAGAATTTTTACTCCCCCAGCTTGAACAAGCAAAACTTAAATTGTCAAAACAATCGCCTTCTTTTCAAATAATTGATTACGCAGTTCCACCTGATTATAAATCTAAACCTAAGCGATCTATTATTGTATTAGCTGCTATCCTCCTAACTTTTATATTTACTTTTTTAGTTCTTCAAGTCATAGAACATTTCCAATCAATGCAATTAAATCGAAAGGAAGAATTTTCAGATTGGGTAAGCATTAAAAATAAATGGACCAAACCATTTACAAAAAGCCCTCACAATTAGTGATTGCTAGTCATGGCAATAAAAGTGGTTCACATTATTTTAGAATTAGAAGTAGATTAATTGACATTTAAAGATGAATTGAAAATTCCTTCTTATTGGAAGCAGATCTTAACAGGACTCATTATTATTGAAGTTCTCTTCTTTCTTTTAAGTTTATTTCAGCCAATATTCGCAGTATTGGGTGTTTTGTGTGTTATTGGTTTTGGATTATTTTATATTCTGTTTCTTAGATCACCATTTATTTGGATATGTTTATTGATATTCGCTTCTTCGCTTGAGACCTACGGTAGAATCGGGGGGGGTATAACATTGTTTCATGTAGTGTATCTCGTAAGCTTTTTAGCTTTTCTTTCCTATTTGTTGTTTACTCAAAGCATAGGAAACCTGAAACTTCGTTCTCCCATTAACAAATTAGTACTACTTTATTTATTAATTTCATTTATTAGTTTATCATACTCACCTAATTTGGAAAGCGGAATACAAAACCTTGCAGCAACATTCGCCCTTTTTTTGTTCTTCTTGATGATAATCAATTTTGTAAATAAAAGCTTTCACTATACAATAATTACAATTGTTTTAATCCTAACAAATATTTTTATTACTACTCTCATCATTTACCAAACATTAAAAGGTGAATATATACCTGGTATAATGGACTCAACTGTTTCTGTGGCAGGGATAAAATTTTATAGAGCTGTTGGAACTTTTCAAGATCCAAATGTTGCCGCTGCATATTTAGTAGCTGGTATTATTTTAGCCTTTGCGAGACTGATACATGCTAAAGATTCCATAATTCTAAAAACGTACTTTGTGTTTGGTCTGGTAATTTCTACTGTTGGAGTTCTAATTACATTCTCTCGATCTGCGCTGATTTTCCAATTTATTGGAATGCTTGTTGTCCTTCTGTTCATAAAGAATAAAGTATTGTTGTTGTCTATCGCGCTGATCATTCTATTAGTGATAATTTCTGTCGGGATTTTGTCACCGTTCGGAATTCTAATCTCAGAGCGCGTTTCAACAATATTTGAGTTGTTGAATGATTCTTCTATAAAGGTTAGAATATTAATGGCAATTAGTGGTTTTCATATGTTTCTTGATTCTCCAATTTGGGGTATTGGATATAGGGGTTTTCCAATTTTGTACGACTATTATGTACAGCCTAATCTAGATCAGAACTTATTATATATCAAAGAATGTCATACATTATTTGTGACAATTCTCGCCGAGCTTGGTATAGTTGGGTTTTCAGTTGTTTTTCTTTGGTTTAGGAAAGTGATCATCAGTTGTTATAATGCCATTAAAATAGAAGAGAACAACTTTCGGAAACCCGTTCTTATTGGATCATATTCTTTGTTTATTGGTTTTATGATTAATTTTTTATTCTATGGAACTTTATTCCCGCTATTTAATTTATTTTGGTTAAACCTTGGCTTGATTTTTTCAGTAACCCTAAATTCTGATTCCATACAAAATTAATATTTAATTTAATAAAGTGATTTCGAAATTATTCTTTCAATGGCCCAAGATTATGGCAGGAAATTTTTTTAATGAATTTCGTTAAAAGTTTTTTCATAACATCTTCAACTACAATCACGATAACTGTTATTTCGTTTATAAATAATGTAGTAGTTACTCGTCACTTAGGGCCTGAGGGCAGAGGTATTTATACTGTAATTTCAAATTTAACTTTGTTCTTTTGTCTTCTCTTTGGCGAAGGTATAAGACGAAGTAATGCAGTGATTGTAGGTAAATCAATAGAAAATCTTGGCAAACTTTTTAGGTTCTTACTCGTTCATTCTCTATTCCTGATCATTTTGTTTAGTTTGATTTTTTCATTAGCCCCGAGTTTTAGTCATCTTTTACCAAATATAACTAGTACTCATCTTTTATTTGGCTTGAGCATTGCATTGTTTACAATATTCTGGCAAAGTGTGCAAGCCTTACTTCTTGGATTACAGAATATTATTAGTTTTAATCTTATGTTTTTAGTCCAAACGATTACAATTTTTTGCTTGAACTTACTCGGTGTGTTTATATTTAATTTCGATGTCAATGGCTTTATACTTAGCTTGTTTATCAGTGCTATATTGACATCATTGAGCGGGTATTTTTTTTTAAAGAAATATCACCGATTTAAGAAAATTAATAGCTCTCCGATATTGGGCGAATATATTAAAGTTGGTTTAAAATCTCTCGTATCTTCGTTTTCAATGTTTCTAACACTCAGAGGCGATATTTTCCTAATAAACTTTTTTTTAAACCCTGTGCAAGCTGGGCTTTATTCTGTTGCTGTGCTGTTTTCCGAAATAGTTCAAAAAATTCCAAATGTTATTGGCCCATTGATAATTTCCAAAACAGTTGTTGATTTCAGTAATAAACCAGCAATGAATACTGTCAGATTAGTAAGAGTCGTATTTGTGTTCAACCTATTTGTAATTTGCATTTTATTTTTTGCTGGAGATCTAATTATAGATTTTTTATTTGGGGTAACTTTTAAAAAAGCCTACGCACCATTAGAATTTTTGCTGCCGGCGTTGTTTTTTATTGCGCCCGGAGGGATTATACATGCCTATTTAATTGGTCGCGCTTACCCTAAGGCAATAGTAATTATCAATGTTCTTGTAGCCTCTTTAAATATTTGCTTAAATATTATTTTTATTCCTCAATTTGGAATTATTGCTGCGGCATCAATTAGTTCAATCACGTATTTTTTATGGACGTGTTCGATGATAGTTTATTTGAAAAATCAGTCGGGATTTTCCTTCAATCAAATTTTTTTCATTCGAAAGGAAGATGTGAATTACATACTTAAGTCAGTACGAATAAAAAAAATCAATAGTTAAAAATGAAAATCTTAGTGCTTTCAACAATGTATCCAAATTCGGTTATGTATATGCCGGGTATATTTGTACACCAGCAAGTAAGAGCGCTCATTGAGTTGGGGTTGAATATTACAGTAGTTGCTCCGGTACCATATACACCGTTTCCGTTTTATTTAATAAATAAGAAATGGAATAATTTTCATAAGGTTCCACGAAACGAAATAATCGAAGGAGTTAGAATCCATCATTCAAAATATACAGCGGTTCATAATGGTGTGCTCAAAGATTTCTGGGCATATTCCTACTTAAATTCAGCCATAAATTTTATTAAAGAATCGAATAAAGAACTCAAATTTGATTTGATTCATGCTCACGGTTCATTGCCTGATGATCATGCAGCACTATTAATTTCTCGAAAATTAAATATTCCATTTATTGTAACTGTTCATGGAAGCACAATAAATCAGCTGTATAAAAAAAGAACATTTTATCGTTCCAAACAAGCTATCGTATTCGCCGATGCTGTTATTGGAGTTTCAGAGAAAGTTGTTTCTAAAATAAAAGAGCACACAGGTCGAACCGAAAAATTGTTTAAGATATTAAATGGGCATAAGAGTATTAAACTAAATTTTTCAACCGAAAAATCCAGTAATGAAGTTAGAATTATGTTTGGTGGTAATATGGTTGAAAGCAAGGGGTGTGAATACTTGCTTAAAGCATTCGCAATTCTAAAAAAAAGTGCAAATAATATTTTTCTCGATATTGCCGGTGGGGGTCAGTTATTGAACAAAATGATTAGTCTTGCAGATAAACTTGGTGTAACAAACGATGTCTTTTTTCACGGATCGGTTTCAAACGAAAAAATGCTTCACCTTATGAATGAATGTGACATCTTTGTACTTCCAAGTTTTGACGAGGGATTTGGTATCGTGTATTTAGAAGCAATGTCACTTAAAAAGCCCGTGATAGCAACTGTAGGAGAGGGAATTTCTGAAATAATCCAAGATGGAGTAAATGGTTTCTTGGTCAAACCCAAAAATGTTGAAAGCATAATTGATAAGTTAAAAGTACTGATTCAGTCGAAAGAATTGAGAAATGAAATTGGGAACAGGGGGTATGAATCAATAAAAAATTTGACTTGGCAAAAAAACGCTCTTGAAACATTAGATGTTTATAGAACAATTTTGCATTAAATCTTAGTAAAATTTTTAAGCAAGGAAATACTATATTCAGAAAAATTAATTTTAATGATTTCTAAGGATGATTACCCTACATTCCAACTTTGTTAAATAGGATAAAAGGTTTTTCATAATGGATGGAGCGGATCAGTTGTAGCGAACCTGCAGGATTAAATTAAAAATTCTACATCCAATTGTTGGATATCTATAAACTGCCATCAATGCCAAGAACAGAATGCTATATATTGATTGAAAATAATTTCTCTTAGTTGTTACAAATTATTTTTATTTTTCCACCTTATTCCTTATGTAAAGTCATCATAATACCAACTTCAACCTAAAATTTCCACATTTAGCAATGAATATTCCGTCTTCACTTTTATCTGTTATAAAATTCCTTCAGAAAATTGTTAAATTAGATCTTTAATATGAATAAAATAATTCTCTATTTTGATTATCTGAAAAGATTTAATGGGTCGCAGCTGATACATCTAATTAAATCTCGTTCTTCCAATATGTTACTTTTTCGGGCAAGAAATAGACCTTTAAAGAGTTCTGATAGAATTGATGATACGTCACTTGAAGATTTTTTAATAAGATATAAGTTGCTATTTACTACAAAAGATGAACATTCGGTTATTATTGATGAGGTTTGTAAAGGTGAATTGGTAAAAGATAAATATTATAACGAACTACAGAACCGATTGATTAAATCTATGGAGAAAAATGAATTGTCTGAGTCAATTTGGAGTACTTATGATTCAAGCGATATAGAAATCCAAAATAATTTTTTTCGATTTCATCTATTTAGTGAAGCAGCAACCTCAGTTAAATTGACAAGTTCATTAAGAAAACAACTCATCTTAAAATGGTTATCAATTAAAGTTCAAGATAAAATTGCCCAAAACAGTTTTAACTGTGCTTTGCGCTTATTTAATTGGTTTAAATTGATTTCAAAACTTGAACCTACTGATTTTAGTTTTCAAGAATGGCGCCAAATCAAAGATTCCATTTTTAACCAAATCCTTTTTGTTAATCGAAATATTGAACACCACATTCCGGGCAACCATGTGTTTATCCAACTGTTCATGATTTGGATGGCTGCCGCACTTTTTCCGAAATGGATTCGTTCGAAAGAGATTTTGAATTGTTATTCAATAAAATTAACTACTGAAGTTGAAAAGCAATTTTTAAAAGAGAGCGGACTTCATTTTGAATTAAGTACACACTACCATGTCCAAATTTTGCAGTTCTTACTTTTATGGATAAATGCATCCAGGCGTATTGATATAAATGTTTCTCCAAATGTAGAATCGACTGCTAAAAAAGCATTACACAGCTTCACTCATTTGTGTTTCAGTGATGAATATATTCCCATTCTCGGAGATAATTGTTACCCCTTTATTCACTCCTCTTTGAGATCGGATATTAAAAACATATTGCAACTTAACTCATCCCTTTTCAATGATAATCTGACACTCCATAAGAACGAAAATAAGAATTTAATAATTGATATCGATCAACAATATTTGGTTTCCATTATCAAGGATTCTAAAGTAATTCTTGATGTTGGCGAATTGGGTTATCCGCCAAATCCTGGGCACGGGCACTCGGACCTAATGAGCATTGTATACTTTGATAAAATACCGGTTCTGATAGATCCAGGGACAAGAAGATACACTAATAATCCTGAAGATTTACTATTGAAGAATTCAAGATCACATAATACGATTTCAATCAATAATAAAGATTATGCTATCCTTTGGGGATTTTTTCGATGGTCATTTTTACCAGATAAGCCAATTTATTCTACTAAATGTGCTGATACAGGGAACATTTTAGATGTTAGCTACGAATGGTTGAAAATTCAGCCTGGAATAACTCAGAAGAGAAAAATATTTCACAATGAATCTTTAGTTGAGATCATCGATTTTATCGAAGGGGATATGACGGCTGATGTTACTTCAAATTTTATCTTACACCAGGATATTAAATATGAGCTTATTAATAATCAGATTAAACTTTCCGCTCCCGAAAATTCCTGGAATGTATCAGTCGAATCAAATTCCAACTTTGCAATAAACATACATCCTTTTACAATTTATTTGCAATACAATTTACCTGAAGAATCTAATCAAATTAAAATTGTGTTTAAAAAAGCAAGGTTTCCAATAGAAATAAAAACTACTATTACTAGGTTAGAGGCTTGATGAAAGAAAATAAGAAAATGTGGATTTCCTGGCATTTCCAATCAAGAACTAGGGATTTGGCTAGAGCTCTAAATGTTGATTTAGCTGAGTACTTTGAAAACCAATCGCTGCTTAAGCGGCATTTGTTTAGTTCAATTTGGACTATCAAACTTCTTTTAAAAAGGAGACCTAGAATTGTTTTTATTCAATATTCATTCTTGCTTCTTGTCATATTGTCCATTTATAAATTAATTATGATGGGAAAAGTTGTTATTATCGTTGACACGCATACAAAAGCGCTTAGAAGAAATATTTCTGGTATTTTTAATTGGATATTTGGCACAATTAAAAGATTAAGTTTTAAGTCAGTTTATCTCACCATTATCCCTAATGTCGGATTGGTCAAAGATCTAATTAAATTTCATACAAACTGGTTGGTGTTTCCCGGCGTAATTCCGGAACTCTCATACATAAAAAAAATAAATTTGACAAAAAAATATTGTGTGTACATCAGTTCATTCGCAGTTGATGAGCCATTTGAGGAGATGCTGGAAGTTTCAAAGTTGCTTGCCGATGACGATCTTAATTTATTCTGGACGGGAAAAGCAACTGCAATTGTCGACAAGTTTCGAGAAAATTTCCCGAATGTTATCTTCACCGGATTTCTAAGTTTTACTGATTATAATGATCTTATTGGCAATGCCGAATGTTTAATCTCTTTAACTTATGAAGAAGATTGTTTGCAATCAGGTGCACGTGAAGCAATTGCTGTTGGCGTTCCAATAGTTACTTCAGACACCAAAACACTTCGAGAATATTTAGGTGACTCTGCAGTGTTTACAAAAATAAACTCCGAGGAAATTTATAACTCCATCAAGTACGCTATTTTTAATAAGGAAGATTTCGTTAAAAAAATTAATTTATTAAAAGCTGTCAAGAAAAATGATACCGCAGCACAAATATCTCACTTACGTTCTTTAATCGATAAATTGTAATTTTCAGCCTCGAAATGATTTAAGCTATCAATGAAAATACTATATTTTAAACAATTTTATAATTTAATTCAGTGATCTTTAGCCAAGACTCGATTAATAAAAAAGTAAGTATGACTGTTGAATCAAAAAATATATTGGATAATATTTTGCAAATTCGGTTTAAACAAGTAAAATTTTTATATGACACTTAAAAGTATTAAGACTTTGCTCTTCAATTTCTTGGGTGAAAAATTCGCAGCATTCATACAAGCAATTCGATTCGTTTACTTAATTAAGAAATCAAAAATTAATGATCCAGAAATTAATTTCTTAAACCATTTTTTAACTTCGGGTAGTGTTGCAATTGATATCGGAGCCAATGGTGCAGATTGGACATATCAACTGTATAAACATGTCGGCAGTAAGGGCCAGATTTATGCCTTCGAGGCTAACCCATACTATGCATTGGCTACCAAATTAACAATCAGACTATTGAATTTAAAAAATGTTCTTCTTTTCCCTTTCGGTCTGTCTGATAAAGATGAACAAGTTCCATTAAGAACACAGGACTCCAATGGATTAATGTTTGCAGGTAGAGGGTTTGTGGATAAAAATTCTCCGTTATTTGATAAAGGTGTTCAGCTAATCCAGTTAAAAATGCTCGATTCTTTTTTAAACGAATATCCAAAAATGTCGGATACGGCTTTGATTAAGTGTGATGTAGAGGGCTACGAATTATTCGTTTTTAAAGGAGCGAAAGCACTTCTAACCAATTGCAAGCCAGTTGTAATTTTAGAGAAGGGTGATTTTGAAAAACAAGGTTATCAAGATTCTACAATTTACAAATTTTTCAAAGACCTCGGTTATACTGCTTTTGCTGTAATTCCTGGTAACCTTTTAGCACAAACTGATGATAACTTAAATCAAATAGAAACCAAAAGTGTTAACCGAGTAATGTTACCGAATGAGAAGCTCATCCATTACCGATCCTTGATTAGGTAATCTTTCAAAATAACTAATGATAATAAGAGTCTCTATCTAAATTATGCTTAAATTAACGGAAAATACCTTTCTCTTTAAATCGCATCTATATTTTGTAAAATAAATTTTATGATTATTTAAAAGACTGATATGACAGTAACAAATCAATAGTAATTCCGAAATAAATGAATATTCTCATTATCATATTTTATTTGTGTATCCTTCTTATCCTGCATACTTACATTTTTTATCCATTATCAATTAAGCTATTGACTATCTTTTATCATAAAAATTATAAAGAAGAAAATGATTTTAAACCACAAATATCAATATTGATTTCAGCTTACAATGAAGAAAAAACACTTGAGAAAACAATCTTCAACTTAATTGAATCTGATTATCCCTCTGATAAATTAGAAATAATAGTTGGCTCGGATAACTCAATTGACGGCACTAACGAAATACTTAAAAAAATGGGTGAGAAGTATCAAAATTTAAAGTATGTTCTATTTGATAAAAGAAGAGGGAAAAAATTTGTAATTAACGACATCGTAAAACTTGCCCGGGGTGAGATATTAGTATTTAGCGACTCAAATACTATTTATAAAAAAGATGCCTTGAAAAATTTGATTAAATATTATACCGATCCCAGAGTGGGTGGGGTTTGCGGAAGACTTAAACTTATTGAGAGCACAGATAATTTTGAAACAGGCAATCAGGAAAAAAAATATTGGGACTATGAGTCATGGATAAAAAACAATGAAGGAAAGTTAGGCATTCTAATTGGAGCAAACGGTGGAATTTACAGTATAAAAAGAAATCTTTTTATACCAATGCCCGAATCAGAACCTGTTGTTGATGATCTGTATCTGTCTTTGAAAATTTTAGAGATGGGTAAAGATTTTATTTATACTACCGAAGCCGAAGCAGTGGAAACAATTTCTCCAAAAGTGAAATCGGAGTTTGATAGAAAGGTTCGCATCATGCCAAGGAATTTAGAGACGCTGAAGCACACCAAATCTTTAATCTTTTCCTCAAGGCTTTTAATAAGCTATGCTCTTTGGTCACATAAAATTATCAGGTGGTTTTCTCCCATATTATTTCTTCTCCTCTTCGGGTTGAATATGATTCTATTTCAATCGGCAGGTATTTTTAAAATACTTTTTTATTCACAATTGCTGGTTTACTTTTGTGTGTTGATAGGATTTGTACTAAATCGAATGAATTTGAAAATCGTACCTTTCTTAATGATCTATTATTTTTTTATCACGAATGTTGCATTAATAGTTGGGCTACAAAAATATTTACTAAAAACACACAAATCGATTTGGGAACCGACTCCAAGAGCATAATTAAATAATACATAATTAATGTCCAAATCCTTCGAAAAAATATTAATCGTTCTCATTGATTTCCTTTCCATCAACTTTGCATGGTATGTCTTTTTCTATTTTCGTGTTCAGTCTGGCTGGTTCGATTTACTTACAATGCCTGAATTTTTCCTGCCGATGTTTGTGGTTTATTTGTACTGGCTTTTGATTTTTACTTTTGTCGGTATGTACCGCGCCTGGTTTGCTTCTTCGAGATTTGACGAATTATCCACCCTTTTCAAAGCTTCTTTTGTAGGAATTTTTATTTTATTCTTCCTCATTTTTGTTGATGATTATTCACACAATGTTGCAAGTTCTGCCAGAATATTAATATTTATTTATTGGGGATTATTTCTTTTCTTCGTCGGTAGCGGCAGACTTTTAATTCGCGCTTTTCAACGAAGACTAATCATTCATGGCTTTGGCAGAAAAAATACTTTGATAGTTGGATTTAATGAAAGAGCCTTCGAAGTTCATAATCAGATTGTTGAACACAAAGCATTGGGGCTCGATGTTGTTGCCTATATTGCAGTTCACGATGAAAATATTGGCAAGGATTATCAAAATATTCCGGTTGCTGGTCGTGTGGCGGATCTTCCTAAATTTATCGAAGAGAAAAATATAAAAGAAGTGATAATCGCACTTGAAAAAGAAAACCACGCTTTACTTGTCGAAGTAATTTCACTTAGCGAAAATAAAGGGGTGGGGCTGAAAATCGTTCCCGATCTTTATGAAATCCTTAGCGGACAGGCAAGAAGTTCGCAGCTATATGGTATTCCGTTAATTGACATTATGCCGGAGCTAATGCCCGAGTGGGAAAAAAGGCTGAAGCGTCTTATTGATATAATTGCCTCGTTACTGATTTTGATAATCACCTTTCCCATTTGTTTGCTTGCTGCTATTGCAATAAAAATAGACAGCGCAGGAAGTATATTTTTTAAGCAAGAAAGAATCGGGCAGAACGGAAAAGTTTTCCGGATTCTAAAATTTCGTTCGATGAAAAAAGATGCTGAAAAAGATACTGGTCCAGTCTGGTCACAAAAAGATGATCCACGTATTACAAGGGTTGGCAGATTTATTCGCAAAGTTCGCATTGATGAAATTCCGCAGATGTTTAATGTTCTAAAAGGTGAAATGAGTATCGTTGGTCCGCGCCCCGAAAGAGCTTTCTTTGTAGAAAAATTGTCAAAAGAAATCCCTTATTATAAAAGACGATTAAAAGTCCGACCTGGCATCACGGGCTGGGCACAGGTCAAACATAAATATGATGAATCAATTGAAGACGTTAAAATAAAATTAAGGTACGATCTTTTTTACATTGAAAACATGTCGTTAAGAATGGATTTTAAAATCCTGTTAAGAACTATTTTTGTTGTTTTATTCGGTAAAGGTCAATAGCAATTATTTATAAAAAAATATGACTGAAAATAAAACGCTAATCATCATCCCGACATTTAATGAGCTTGATAATATAACAAAGCTTATTCCGGATTTATTAAGTCGCTCCGCAAATCCTGATATCCTGATAGTTGATGACAATTCACCGGATGGCACGGCAGACTTCATTCAACAAATGGCAGTAAACAATGATAGAATCCATTTAATCAAGCGTGAAAAAAAAATGGGACTTGGCACTGCATACATTGAAGGATTTAAATTTGCATTAAAAAATAATTACGATTTTATTTTTGAAATGGATGCCGACTATTCGCATGACCCAAAAGAAATCCCTAATTTTTTAAATGCCATTCAGGGAAATGACCTTGTGCTTGGAAGCCGTTACAGTAATGGTGTAAACGTTGTTAATTGGCCTATGCGCCGCTTGCTGTTAAGCTACTTCGCAAATATGTACACCAGAGTTATTACGGGTTTGCCAGTTAAAGATGCTACGGGCGGCTTCAAATGTTTCAGAAGAAAAGTACTCGAAACAATCAATCTTGATCGGGTTAAATCGAATGGTTATGCTTTCCAAATTGAAATGACATACAAAGCATTTAAAAAAGGATTTAGAATAAAAGAAATCCCCATCATTTTTATAGATCGGATGAAAGGTAAATCTAAAATGTCGAAACGAATAGTCCGAGAAGCAATTTTCATGGTGTGGAAACTTCGTTTAAGAAGTTTGATTGGAAAACTTTAACCTGAAACCAAATTGAAACTTTCAGTAATCATAGTGAATTATAATGTAAAGGAATATCTTCAAAATCTTCTTTATTCATTAGACAAAGCAGCCGCAGGAATTCAATACGAAGTAATTATAGTTGATAATGCTTCTGATGACGGAAGCGTTGAATTATTAAAAGATAAATTTCCATACGTAAAATTAATTGTTAACGATAAAAATCTTGGGTTCGGCAAAGCAAACAATATAGGATTGGCATTATCGAAGGGGGAGTTTATCCTTCTGATTAACCCCGATACGATTATTCAGGAAGATACATTGACAAAATTGCTTTCCTTTTTTAAACTGAATAATCAAATTGGATTAGCAGGTTGTAAAATTCTTAATCCCGACGGTACTTTGCAGCTTGCTTGTAGAAGAAGTTTTCCCGGTCCATGGACTTCGTTTTGTAAAGTTACTGGATTGAGTAATTTATTTCCTAACAGCAGATTTTTCGCCCGCTACAACCTCACCTATCTCGATGAAAATAAATCTTACGAAGTAGATGCAATTTCCGGATCGTTCATGATGATGAGAAGAAAGGTTTATGAAATAG
Source organism: Ignavibacteriaceae bacterium (assembly GCA_035328465.1). GTDB lineage: Bacteria > Bacteroidota > Ignavibacteria > Ignavibacteriales > Ignavibacteriaceae > JADJEI01. Next base: position 39,896 of record DAOLIQ010000013.1, read on the forward strand.
TTGGCGGTTTCGACGAGCAATTTTTTATGTACGGCGAAGATCTTGATTTATGTTTTCGCGTACAAAAAGCCGGCTTCAAAAATTTTTATGTACACGATACCCAGATCATTCATTATAAAGGCGAAAGTACCCGAAGAAGCAATCTTGATGAGACAAGAGTTTTTTACAATGCCATGCACTTATTTGTAAAAAAACATTTATCCAGTTCATTCATTGTCGAGCTTATTCTTAGAAGCGCAATAAATTTTAGAAAAATTATTGCCTTTGCAGGGCGAAAAAAAAATACTTTACTATTTCTCGCTTTTGATTTTCTTCTGTTTGATCTATCGCTTTATATTTCCGAAAAAATTTACTCATCAGTTAGTGATTGGAAAGGTTTTCCCGAAAATGATCTGCTTACCGTATTTACGCTTCCAGCCTCATTTTACGTTCTGATCGCTTTGCTTTCCGGCGACTATAAAAAGGATAAGTTATCTGTACTCAAAAATCTTGGAGTTTTGGCTGTAAGTTTTATCCTGCTGACCTCGCTTACATTTTTTTTCAAGCAGTTTGCATATAGCCGTGCAGTGGTGATCATTTTATTTATCATCTTATTTTTTACGCTATCTATCTGGCGAATAGTTGCCAAATTAGTTTTTAAAATTGGCTGGGAAAAAGATCACCTAAAAGAGAAGCGAACGTTGATTGTTGGGACAAATGAATTATCTCTCAAAATTGCTTCAAAGTTGAAAAAAAAATATACAGATTTTCATACGGTAGCCGGATTAATTTCGGCTTCGAATAAAGAAATTGGACAAACATTTCAAGGTTTTGAGGTACTCGGCAGTATTCAATATGTTAAAAAAATTATAGGCAGTAAAAAAATTAACGAAGTAATTTTTTCATCCGAACTAAGTTACAATCAAATGATGGAGATAGTTTCTGATTGCCAGAATCTGAATGTTGAATTTAAAATAATTGGTGACGACCTTGATTTTATTGTTGGCAAAACAAAAGTTTCGCTGTTGGATGATTTACCATTGATTGAACTAACATACAGCATAACCAATCCGCTGCAAAGATTTATGAAAAGAGCATTTGACATTTGCCTATCAACTGCGGTTTTGTTTTCATTCTATCCTTTAATATATTTCATCAGTAAACTGAACGCAAAGGAAAGTGATTTTAGAAACATAATTCTTCAAGTTCCATCAGTCTTTAAAGGCACTAAAAGTTTTGTCGGTCCAGCCTTTTTAGATAGTGAATCAGAACTTTATCTTGGCAAACCGGGGTTAACCGGTTTCTGGTTTACTGAAGATGTTAATAAAGATGACGTGAAAAAATTGAATATCCTTTATGCCAAAAATCAAAATATATGGCTTGACCTTGAAATTATTGGCAGAACGATAACTAAAATTTGGAGTAAATAAATTAAATGGCAAAAGCAGTACTGGATTTCGAAAAACCAATAATCGAATTGGAAGCAAAACTTGAAGAGATGAAAAAATATTCAGATAATCTTGATATTGATAAAGAAATTGTTCGAATAGAAAGCAAAGTCAGACAGCTTAAAGAAGAGCTTTACAGAGATCTTACCCGCTGGCAGCGCGTTCAGCTCGCACGACATCCCGATAGACCTTATACACTCGATTACATAGACTTAATGACCACAAATTTTGTTGAACTTCACGGCGATCGAAACTACCGCGATGATAAAGCTATTGTCGGAGGTTTTGCGATGATAGACAATTTCAAGGTTATGATTATAGGGCATCAAAAAGGGAGAGACACAAAATCAAATCTTTACAGAAATTTTGGGATGCCCAATCCTGAAGGTTACCGCAAAGCACTGCGGCTGATGAAGCTTGCAGAAAAATTTGGCAAACCTGTGATTACAATGCTAGATACTCCCGGCGCATATCCCGGCATCGAAGCTGAAGAGCGCGGGCAGGCTGAAGCAATTGCAAGAAATCTTTTTGAAATGAGCCGCCTTCGTGTTCCGATTATTGTTGTGATTATTGGGGAGGGTGCAAGCGGCGGCGCTTTGGGGCTTGGTGTTGGTGATAGAATATTAATGCTTGAAAATTGCTGGTACTCGGTTATTAGTCCCGAATCCTGCTCCAGTATATTGTGGCGAAGCTGGGAATACAAAGAACAAGCAGCCGAAGCGCTCAAACTTACTTCTACTGATTTGCTTGAACAAAAAATTATAGATCGAATAGTTTCTGAACCACTTGGCGGCGCACACAAAAATCAAACTGAGGCGGCAGCAAATCTGAAAGCGGTTTTAAAAGAAGAATTAGCTCAATTAGTGAAAATCAAACCGGATAAACTTGTAGAAAATAGAATCGAAAAATTTTATAAAATGGGTGTGTACGTAGAATAAATTTAAATTCAGGTTCATATTTTATTAGCTCTAAATTTTGACATGCCGGACTTGATCCGGCATCTTTTTCAAATCTAATTAATTACACAGCATTATGCTAAAACACAGGACAGAAGTCAGAGTTCGTTATGCTGACACAGATCAAATGGGGCGGGTGTATAATGGAAAATTTTTCGAGTACTTTGAAGTTGGCAGAACTGAAATGATGCGCGAACATAATCTTCCTTACAAAACAATTGAAGCAAATGGTTACCAAATGCCCGTTGCCGAAATTCATATAAATTACAAATCTCCTGCATATTATGATGAAGTTTTAATTATTGAAACAAGAGTAGAGGCACTTCCAACAGTAAAAGTTAAAATAGATCATACAATTTTTAGTAAAGAAAGAAATGAAATTGTAGCCGAAGGTTACATCACCCTCGTTTTTATAAATATGAATACAAAACGTCCTTCACGTCCACCGGAATTTTTTATGAGTGCCATAAAAAAATTTTATTAAAAAATTTTAATGCTCGATAAACTTAAACAACTTACCAAGGACACTGCCATCTATGGGATCAGTACCATGGCTGCCAGGTTCATTACATTTCTGCTTGTTCCATTTTACACAAATATTTTTAATCCTGATGAATATGGAATCATCACTAATCTCTATGCCTTTATCGGATTGATGAATATAATTTACATTTATGGAATGGATGCGGCATACATGAAATTTGCAGCTTCAAAGGAAAATGGGGAAGAGCGAGATATTTTTTCAACTCCTTTTATTTCTGTAGCGCTTGTTGGTACAGTTCTCGGCGTAATTATTTTATTGATGTATAAAAAGATTTCCCTTCTGCTGGGAATCCCCGATAACTTTCAGTACTTAATACTTTATCTGCCATTAATTCTTTTGATTGATGCACTTGCAGCAATTCCATTTATAAAACTGCGGCTCGAAAGAAAAGCTAAGACTTTCGGCTTATTTAAAATTCTGAATATCATCATTACAGTTTTGATGAATGTTGTTTTGATTTTTTTACTACACTGGGATATCGAAGCTGTTTTACTTAGTAATTTAACTGCTTCAATTGTTTCCCTCCTCCTTGTATTTCCGTCAATACGCAGGTCTTTTCACTTCAACTTTAATCTTCATTTAATGAAAAGATTATTAAAATTTGGTTTACCATATCTTCCTGCTGGGCTTGCTTCGATGATCATTCAGGTAGTTGATAGACCAATAATGGAACATCTAACTAATCTTACAACACTTGGAATTTATCAGGCAAATTATAAACTTGGAATTTTTATGATGCTGTTTGTAAATATGTTTCAGTACGCGTGGCAGCCTTTTTTTCTACAGGAAGCAAAGAGTGAAAATGCCAAAGAACTTTTTGCGAAAGTGTTGACTTACTTTACAATTGCAAGCAGTACTATGTTAGTTATAGTTTCTTTGTTCATTGATAATATTGTGAAATTTAATTTTTTTGGTTATTCACTTATCGGATCAGCCTATTGGGTCGGGCTTGATATTGTTCCGGTTGTTTTATTTGCTTACTTGTTTAACGGGCTTTATGTTATTTTTACAGCAGGAATTTTCATTAAGGAAAAAAGTATTTATGTCCCGATCATAACCGGCGCAGGAGCTTTGGTAAATATTTTCACCAATTTTATTTTGATCCCAATTATGGGAATAATGGGGGCGGCTTTGGCTACTCTTGCAAGCTATTTCGTGATGGCAGCAGGATTATATTTTGTCAATCAAAAAATTTATAAAATTGCTTACGAAAATTGGAAGATGATAAAAATATTTTTACTTATAGGTGGAATTGGATTTACATACTATCATTTTCTTTATCAAAACGAACTAACTATCTTTATAAAAATTATTTTGCTGATAAGTTTTTTAATTGCTTTATCTATTTTTATTATTGATAAAAACGAAATGCGCTTTTTAAAATCCAAACTTGAAAGCATTAAGAAAAAATAATATGAAGTCTGAAGTGAAAATAAATATAAAAAGAATTTCAAACGACTTTAATGACATTGAACTGCCGCATTATGCCACTGAAGGAAGTGCCGGAATGGATATTCGTGCGGCTGTAAACGATGAATTAATAGTAAACAGCGGCGCGACTACTTTAGTTCCTACTAATCTCAGCGTCGAAATTCCTGAAGGTTTTGAAATTCAAGTCAGACCACGAAGCGGGCTTGCAGTTAATCATTCAATTGGAATATTAAACTCTCCCGGCACAATTGATTCGGATTATCGCGGTGAAATAAAAATTATTTTATTCAATTTTGGAAAAAAAGATTTTATTATCAAACGAGGTGATAGAATCGCACAGTTAATTATTTCAAAAGTCTTTCACGCTTCTTTGATCGAGCATGATGAATTGAACTCAACACAAAGAGGCTCCGGCGGCTTTGGTCATACAGGAAAAAGTTAAAAATATTTTTTATTAAGTTTTTAAAATTTGATTTAGAAGAAATTCTTAATCATAAAATTTCAGAGATTTTTCATGTCAGAATTTGTTCACTTACATAATCACACACATTACAGCCTTCAGGATGCCGCCTGCACAGTTGATAGTCTCGTTGAAGCGGCAGTAAAAAATAATATGAAATCCGTGGCTTTAACAGATCACGGAGTCATGTACGGCATTCCCGAATTTTACCGAAAAGCTACCGCAGCCGGGGTAAAACCAATTATCGGAATGGAAGCCTACGTTGTTTCTGAAGGCAGTAGATTTACAAAAGGAAAATCAGAAGATCAAATCGGAAAGCAGAGGCAAAAACACTATCATCATCTAATTTTACTTGCCAAAAATAAAACCGGTTATGATAATCTTTCAAAACTTTCAACTCTTGGTCATACCGAGGGATTTTATTACAAACCAAGAATTGATCTTGAGCTTCTCCGAAAATATAGGGAGGGGTTGGTTTGCACTTCGGCTTGCGCCGGCGGTGTTGTATCTGCTCATCTCGTTAATAACAATTATGAAAAGGCACGAGAGACTGCCAGGACTTATAAAGAAATTTTCGGCGATGATTTCTATCTCGAAATTCAAGATCATAGTATGGAAGTTGAAAAACCTGTACTTGAAGGAATGCCGAAACTTTCCAAAGAACTTGGTATAAAATTAGTCGCCACAAATGATTGTCATTATATTGAGAAAGATCATGCAATAGCTCATAATATTCTCTTGCTGCTTTCTGATAAATCAGGCGCAGATTACAGAACTCTTCGATACAATACTGACCAGGTATATTTTAAGTCTGCAGACGAAATGAAAAAGCTTTTCAAAAATTTCAAAGGTGCAATTGATCACACTTTGGAAATTGATGAAAAGATCAATCTTGTTTTTGAAAAGCAAAAATTTCTGTTCCCTCAATTTCAAATCCCTAAAGATTCCACTGCAAAATCCTCAGAAGAATATTTTGAATTTCTTGCCAGGGAGGGGTTAAAAAAGCGATTCCCCGAAATAACAGACGAAATTGCCGAACGATTCGAATATGAAATTAGAGTTATAAAACAAATGGGCTTTGCAGATTATTTTTTGATTGTTCAAGACTTTATTGACGCTTCAAAAAAAATGAATATACCTGTCGGACCGGGAAGGGGCAGTGCTGCAGGCAGCCTTGTTGCTTATGTGCTGGGAATAACTAATATCAATCCACTTGATTATGATTTATTATTTGAACGATTCCTGAACCCTTCACGAAAATCTATGCCTGATATTGACATTGATTTTGCAGATGATAAACGCAGTGATGTGATTGAGTATGTCCGAAAAAAATATGGCTCAGAATGCGTAAGTCAGATTATAACTTTTAATCGTCTTTCCTCTAAAGCCGTATTGAGAGATGTAGCGCGCGTTTTAAAAATCCCCATCCCAACCGTAAATAAGATTACGAAATTTATTCCGTCTAAATTTGGGAGGGTATACACAATCCAGCAAGCAATGGATGAGGTTGCCGAATTAAAATGGCTGCAAAATCCAAAAGAACCGGAAATACAAGCGCTGATAAAATATTCAAAAGTTCTCGAAGGGATGAATCGCAATTCCTCAAAGCATGCAGCGGGTGTGGTTATTACTCCTAAAGATGTAAGCGAGTATGTCCCAATGGCTAATGCAGTATCGCAATCCGAAATCGTAACTCAATTCAATATGAAGGAATTGGAATCAGCCGGATTATTAAAAATGGATTTTTTGGGGCTGCGAACCCTCACGATTATTCGGGATACAATTTCACTTGTTGAAAAAAATCATAAAATTAAAATTGATATTGACTCAATTCCCCTGAATGACGAAAAAACATTTCAACTATTTTCAAAAGGACAAACCACGGGAGTATTTCAGTTTGAATCTCCCCCGATGAGAGAGTATCTTAAAAAACTGAAACCTACTTCGTTGAGTGATCTTGCAGCAATGAACGCCCTTTACCGCCCGGGACCAATGGAATTCATTGATGATTTCATAGATAGAAAATTTGGTGTTAAAAAGGTCGTTTATGCACACCCCTTGCTCGAAAGTATTCTAAAAGAAACTTACGGAGTGATTGTATATCAGGAGCAGGTTATTCAAATTGCAAATAAAATTGCAGGGATGTCGCTCGCCGAAGCAGATATTTTGCGCAGAGCTATGGGTAAAAAAGACTTGAAAGCTATGAAGGAACAAAGTGAAAAATTTATTTCAGGATCTGCTCAAAATGGAATTTCAACCAAAGTCTCGAAAGAAATATTTGAAGCCATTGACAAATTTGCTAATTACGGCTTCAATAAAAGTCATGCCGTAGCATATAGTTATGTCGCTTATCAAACGGCCTATTTGAAAGCGCATTTCACTCCGGAATTTTTAGCGGCAAACCTAACAAACGAATTTGGTAATTCAAACAAAGTAACTGCTTTTCTCGAAGATTGTCGAAAACTCAAAATAGATGTCCTCCCCCCTGATGTTAACAACCCGTCTGTTCATTTTGACGTTGAAAATAGTATAATCAGGTTTGGTATGTCTGCAATTAAAAATGTGGGTATTCAAGCTGTTGAGGAAATTATAAAAAGTAAAAAGAAGCTCGGACGAAACTTTAAAAGTATTTTCGATTTTTGTGCAAACGTTGATAACAGGATTGTGAATAAACGAAGTCTTGAAGGATTAGTATTTGCCGGGGCTTTCGATTCTATTGAAAACAACAGGGCGAGGCTGTTTTCTGCAGTTGGAGATGCGCTTGAATTTGGACACAAATTTCAAAATTCTAATTTAAGTTTAGAGAATAGTCTATTCGGAGATGCTGAAGAAATAAAAATATCAGAACCAAAAATGATGGAAGTTAAACCCTGGACGATGAAGGAAATGCTTGGAAAAGAAAGGGAGGTGGTAGGATTCTATATTTCGGGTCATCCACTTAGCAAATATGAAATCGAATATAAATCGTTTGCAACAATTAGATTAGGTGAAACCGAAGCTCTTGAAGAATCAGATCAAAGTGTTTATGCATGCGGTGTTATTAATGATCTCAGGACAAAGATTGATCGTGCCGGAAAGGATATGGCATTTTTTAAGCTTGATGATTTCTCTGGCTCGTGTGAGTGTTTGATGTTCTCCAAAGTATATGAAAAGTGTTATAAATCTCTAAGCGAAGAAAATGTTGTTTTTGTTGTTGGGAAACTTGAAAGCAGCGGTGATGCAATAAAACTTCACGTGGAAAATTTATTATCAATGGAGGCAGCAAGAGAAGAACTTGTTCAAAGTGTGAAGATATTCATTGATCGGGAGAAAAATGTTTCAGAAGAAATAATCCAACTAAAGAAAATATTGCAGAAGCATAAAGGGAATTTACCAGTTTTTATTTACTTAAATGGAAATGGTTCAAAACATAAATTATTTTCACTCCCGGAGTATAGAGCCAAAGTCTCTGAAGAGTTTATGAAGGATGTTATTAGTTTATTGGGCGAAGAATCAATTTCGTTACTCAGAAAATAAATTAATAAATCAATCTACTTGGCAATTTATTTATCAGAATAGTAATGAACTTTAGGTATGAAAAAAAATATAATTTTACTATTGTGAGTTAATTAGGAATTTGGAATTGCTATTTCCCGTCTTGTTCTTGTTTGTATTACAAAAACCAATTTTGTATAATTGCGCCGCTATTATTCAATAACTGTTTGAAAGAAAATTGATGAAAGAGAATCATAAATATTGGGCGTTGATTTTAGGTGCCTCCTCTGGTTTTGGCGAGGCAACTGCGCTTCAACTTGCCAAGGATGGGTATAGTATATTTGGTGTCCATCTCGATCGACAGGTTACAATGCCTAATGTTGAAAGAATCACTAATGAAATAAAATCTTACGGTTCTCAGGCAGTTTTCTTTAATGTGAATGCTGCTGATTCAATAAAAAGAGCAGAAGTAATTGATGAAATTAAAAAAACTGTAAACGATAAACCCGTAGTTAAAGTGCTAATGCATTCACTGGCTTTCGGCACTTTAAAACCATTTATTGCCGATGGCAAAGAACAGGTAATTACAAAAGCACAGATGGAAATGACATTGGACGTTATGGCTCACTCGCTTGTTTATTGGGTTCAGGATATTGTTTCGGCGAATATATTTGCAGATGGAGGAAGAATATTTGCAATGACTAGTTCCGGCAGTCATTCTTCCATCCCGTATTATGGAGCTGTCTCGGCAGCAAAAGCTTCTCTCGAATCTCATGTTCGGCAGTTAACAGTAGAGCTGGGACCTAGAAACATAGCAGTTAATGCTATAATGGCTGGAGTTACCGATACTCCGGCGCTAAGAAAAATTCCCGGTAATCAGGGAATGCTTGAAATTGCAAAACGTAAAAACCCTCGAAACAAATTAACAACACCAACCGATGTAGCAAAAATAATTTCATTATTATGTAGGGATGGAGGAGAGTGGATATCAGGCGGAATGATACACGCTGATGGTGGTGAGGATATCGTTAATTATGTCGGTCAGGGAGAATAAATAAAAATAATAAAAAGGATTAGATTGATGAAGCCACTACATTTCACAGATGATAATTTCGAAACTGAAGTAATAAACTCAACAGAACCTGTGCTTATAGATTTCTGGGCAGTTTGGTGCGGTCCATGCAGAATGATTGCACCCATTGTTGAAGAACTTGCAACAGAGTATGAAGGTAAAATAAAAATTGGAAAATTAGACGTTGATGAAAATCAGCAGACTTCAATTAAATATGGAGTTAGAAGCATTCCAACACTTTTAGTATTTAAGGGCGGAAAAGTTGTAGATACAATAATTGGGGCCGTTCCAAAAAATATGATAGTTCAAAAACTTAATGCCGTACTATAATCTTTTATAGTAATCACATTTACTGATCTTAAGTGCATGAAAAAAATTCTAATTTCTGATGCAGTAGATAAATCCTGTTCAGAGATACTACGTGAGTCAGGTTATGAGGTGAGTTTCCAACCTGGAATAAAAAGAGACGAATTATTAAATCAAATAAATCAGTACAACGCTCTTATTGTCAGAAGCGAAACTCATGTTGATGGGAAATTACTTTCTTTGGCTGATAAACTCGAAGTGGTTGGGCGAGCCGGTGCCGGGGTAGATAATATAGATGTCAATAATGCTTCCCGAAGAGGAATTCTGGTAATGAATACACCGGGTGGTAATACTATCTCAACTGCCGAACACACAATGGCTCTATTACTTGGGATGTGCAGAAACATTGCGCAGGCAAATCAATCTTTAAAAAATGGAAAGTGGGATAGAAAAAATTTTAAGGGGACAGAACTAAGCGGTAAAACAATTGGAATTATAGGTCTTGGAAAAATTGGGAAGGAAGTAGCAATACGCTGTCAAACTTTTGGGATGAATATATTGGCATTTGACCCTATCCAGCAAGTTGACTTAAATATTTCACCAAATATTAAACTTGTAAACCTTGATCAAATTTGGGAGTTGGCTGATATTATAACTGTGCATGTTCCGCTAAACAGTGAAACAAATCATTTAGTTTCAGAATCAACATTAAGTAAGTGTAAGAACGGGGTCAAAATTATTAATTGTGCCCGCGGGGGAATAGTTGATGAGAATGCACTGCTCAAAGCACTTGAGAATGGAAAAGTTTCTGCTGCCGCATTTGATGTTTATGAAACCGAACCCCCCGATCCCAACAATGAATTGATAAACCATCCTAAAGTTCTTTCCACCCCGCATCTTGGTGCCTCAACAGAAGAAGCTCAAATAAAAGTTGCACAACAAATTGCATTACAAATAAATGATTACTTTCAATCAGGTGAGCATAAGGGGGCAGTAAACTCTTTTACTATAAATAATCGTGACGAAAAACTTCTTCCCTATCTAAACCTTGCCGAAATATTAGGTTTTATACATTCACAGTTATTGGAAGGATATTTAAAAGAATTAGATGTTGAGTTGAATGGAGAAGTATTAATAAAAAATTCTGAATTGATTACAACAGCGATACTAAAAGGATTTTTATCAGGCAGATTAAGTGAAGTTGTCAACTATATTAATGCACCGGTACTTGCAAAAGAATTAGGAATTTCGGTAAATGAAAAAAAATCTTCAGGAAAAATTAATTACTCAAATTTGCTTACCACCAACTTTTTTTCAGAAAATGGTAAAAAAATTATATCCGGCACTGTCTTCGATCGAAGTGAAATAAGGGTGGTGAATATCAATGATTATCGTATAGATTTGAAGCCGGAAGGGAACTTATTAATATGTACAAACATTGATAAACCAGGGATGCTCGCAAGTATAAGCAGAGTGCTCGCAGAGGCTAAAATCAATATCGCGGGACTCTCCCTTGGCAGAATTGAAGCGGGCAAAGATGCACTAACTGTCATCACTGTTGATGATAAAATTAGTAATGAAGTAAAGAATAAAATTTCATTGTTGGAAGGCATTAAAAAAGTTCAATCGGTCGTCATTTGATTTTAGCGGAAAATAAAATCTCTTGACAATATATGAAAAAAGTACTATTTCGCACTTGAAAGATTTATTAAAAAAAACTTGACACGAAAATAGAGTTATAGTAATTTCACGTAGTAAATGAATTAACAATAAATTAATATTAAGTGTTTTACTTTCGAAGCTCTAAATGCTTGATATTAAATCATTGTTTAAACAACCAATACAAAAAACTAAAAGGAGAGCATATAATGCTAAAAAAACTTTCTGTTCTTTTAATGGCGCTGACCTTTCTTCCGGCAATCCTATTTGCGCAGGATAAAATGGTTATGCGACCTGATGGTAAATTCTATAAGATGAAAGGTAACGAGACAAGTCTCGAAATCATGAAAATGAAACCTTTCGACAAAAAGAGTGAAGCAATCACCCTGAACAAAGTCCCAGGTTCTACACTTGGGCTGTTAGATACCTTAGGATATAACGACGGCTCATTTAACACTAACTTTGGTCTTTTCGGTCAAGACTGGATGGTACAATGGTTTAAAGCTCCTGCCGATATGACAATTAAAGGAGTGGCATTTTTATCTACAGACGATGCCGGCGTTGCAAACGGTGCAATCTTGGAAGTTAAATTAGTTAAAGTAAGTTTATCTGAAGCAGAACTTTTAGCAGTCCCCGTTGAGTGGGACGGTTATTATACAGCTTCCGGAAACGGTTATAATAATGTAACTTCTTTCAAAGGCAATCCAGATTATCTTGGTGAAGGCTGGGTTTCCATTACCGGGGATCCGGAACCTTTCGGTGATGACCTTTGGAGTGATGGCGGATTTGGTGCTCCTATTACACCATTGCCTGCCGGTGGTACAACCTATCAATGGGTTGATATGAATATTCTATTTGAACCAACAGTTCTTGGCGGCGAAATATTTGGAGTTGCTTATAAAAATACCGGTACAACTTTGGATGCTGACAGACTTGGATTTATGTCTGGAATTATTGGTTACCCAGGTTGGAAATTTTACGCAAACGGTCGTTTAGACCCGGGAAATGATTACGGCTGGTGGTCTCGTGAATATACATGGGATTATTTAGTTGCTGTTGATATTACCGGAGATCCACCCCCAGATATTAATTCTTTCACAGTTATTCAAAGCGGTGTTGATGTTGGTCCTTTCACTATTGACGCTGATATCACCGATACCAATCCTGGTGATCCCGGATCAGCAGGAGTTGCAGGTGCAAAAATTATGTGGAGTAATGATGGTCAGACAACCTGGAATGAAGTTGCAATGACAGGCAGCGAGCCGAGTTATACAGGTCAAATTCCTGCACAGACTCCTGGTACAACAGTTGACTATTATATAGAAGCTACAGATGTAAATAATCATTCGAGTGTTTCAGCAACAGTATCATTCTTTGTTTTCGCTCCTTCACTTGCCAGAACACTTGTTGTGTTTAATGGTTTCTCAGCAGTGACAGGATATCCTCAGAGTTATTATTTCGGACCTGATATTACAGGTGGTGGTTTCTACTTTGAACACGATACTTGGGGTTATGGATTATTACCAGCTTCTATTATGGATAGCTATGATAACGTAATCGAAATATGCAACGGCGCTCCATCTGATTATCAAGACGCGATTATCAGACCCTGGTTAGAAGCTAATGGCAGCAGAAACTATTATTTAGTCGGTCAGGAATGGCTGGGTGATAGATACAGTTATGCTGATCAAGACTTCACAGCAGGTTCTTTTGAATTTGATATACTTGGAATCGGTCACAGTTACAATGATGTAAGCTATGATGGTACTTCCGGACAATCAATTCCATCGTTAGTAACACCAATAAGTGGTACTGCTTTTGGCGGTCCATTATTTGATTTATTCAACAGCTATGGAGATGCAGATTCATTAATGTACAATCCAACCTTTGAGACTGGTGGCAGTAACTGGATTGATGCTTATGAAGTTGCTGATGGCGAAGTTGATATGAATGTAGAGACAAGAGGTATCGGTGGCGTTCCAATGGTTGAAACTCATCCAACGATGCATCATAGAACACTTGGTGCTGGAAACAAAATTTTCTACGCTGCTTATGATCCGATAGCTTTAAATACAGCAGTAGATGATAGCTATTCTTATTATCACTGGGCTGGCTATACAAATGATAATTCACCTTACCAGGCTTTATTGTGGTTTGGTATCCCGATCTTGGTTTCTGATGTTACACCAGATGGAAATAATATTCCAAATGAATTCAGTATTTCACAGAACTATCCAAATCCATTTAACCCGGCTACAACTATTAAGTTTGCAGTTCCTACTGCCTCTAAAGTTGTATTAAAGGTTTATGACATTCTTGGAACTGAAGTAGCTACATTAGTTAATTCTAATTTAACTTCTGGTAATTACGAAGTAAATTTTGATGCTTCAAAACTCGCTTCAGGCGTTTATGTTTATACGATAAATGCCGGCAGCTTTACTGCTACCAAAAAAATGATGTTAATGAAGTAAAATGAGGCTATTCGCCTGATTTAACTTCAAATTTTAAGGATTGCCCCATTAGCGGGCAATCCTTGCTTAATAATGAAATTCAAATTTTAGATTTGATCGAATATGCATTTATTAGAAATTATATGTCAAAATCGAATGAGTCTAGATTCTATAAAAGTAATAAACGTAAGAGGTAAATGATGATGAAAAAAATTACTGCACAATTATCGCTTCTTGCTATAATTCTCACTGGCTTTTTGATTACAGGTTGTTTCGAGGAGCCTACTATCGAACCTGTTGCCAGACCTTACTCCAGTGTTAGAGTTGGCAATTTTTCTTACAATGTTGACAAATTTAATGTTTACGTCGATGATGAGTTAAAAGGTTCGGTAAATAAAAATGAATTATTAGGAAGCTATTTCGACCTTCCCTCCGGAAGCCGACATTTTGTATTAACTGATGATTCTGGAACGGAAATTTATAATGATAATGTTACAATAACTTCTTATGAAGAGATAACCCTTATATTTGATGGAGTTTACGCTCCCGGAGTAGATACTCTTCATTCTTTCGCACCTTATCCAATGACTGATGGCGTTGTATATTTGGATGAAACTCCCGATCCGGGTTTGGTTAAAATATTAACAACAAATGTCTCCCCGAATACTTCGACTCAGAATCAGAAGAAATATACTATCGCATATATTAGCTCCGGTTTCGATTCTACCGTAAGGAGTCTTTATGAGTACAATAAAACCGAGACTTTGAATGAAGCTGCAGGTGATTACTCGTTTTATGTTATCGAAGATACTACAGATAACCCGTTAGCGATTAATCCTGAATATGATACACTTTCGGGTCCATTTAATTCAACGCTAACTGCAGGGACAAGGCATTACTTGTTTATCACCGGGGATCCTGAGACTCCCACACTGATATTCAATAGCACCCCTTCGTTACCAGTACGATCGAAATAACTGAAATTTTAATAAATTTAGGAGAAGACGATGATGTCAAAAATTTTACAATTTATTCTACTGTTAATTGTCAGTACTCCTATTCTGATATTTTCCCAAACCGGTAAAATCGTCGGTAAAGTTACCGACCTTGAAACCGGTGATGCTCTTATAGGAGCTAATGTTCTTGTTAATGGAACAAATTTGGGCGCAGCAACTGATGTAAATGGAGACTATGTTATACTAAACACACCTCCCGGAACATATACTATTGTTGCAAGATATATCGGCTATAGAGAAGTACGAATGGAAAATATAAGAGTTTCTGTAAACCTTACAACAGAAGTTCTATTCCAACTGCCTTCCGAAACATATCAAACGGAGACAGTGGTAGTGGTAGCTCCAAAGCCTCTGATAAATAAAAATACCACAAATCAAACCAGCATAGTTAATCAGGAAGATATTAAAAATCTTCC
>DAOLIQ010000014.1:0-54355 GCA_035328465.1 Ignavibacteriaceae bacterium
TCAGGAGACCGATCCCTACAATTCAAACACATCCCCCCGCTTGGGAAAATGAACTCCGCGGTAGCCTTTGCTTTTAATTTTTGTCTGTAACACTTCAGCTTCTTCCGGATCGCCGTGCACAAGGAATATATTTTTAAGCTTCTGCTGCGGACAAAAGTGGAGATAATCTAAAAGTCCCTTCTGATCTGCGTGCGCACTAAAGTAATCCATCTTTTTTATTTTACTTTTTACTTTGTACGGCTCACCAAAAATATTCACTTCCTCTGCCCCATCCATAATTTTCCGGGCGAGTGTATTTTGTGCAGCATAACCGACAAATAAAATCAGGTTGTTCGGGTTTTCAATATTGTTTTTTAAGTGATGAAGTATCCTGCCCCCTTCAGCCATTCCCGATGCGGAGATAATAATACAGCTCCCCTTAAAATCATTCAACTCTTTTGACTGCTCAACATCACGGATATAAGTGAGCCTGTCAAATCCAAACGGGTCTTCATGGCTTTGGAGGAAAACTCTGTAAGTTTCGCGGTCGTAACATTCGGGATGCATCCTGTAAATGTTAGTCACATCAACAGCAAGCGGACTATCAACAAAAATCGGAAACACAGGAATTCTATTTTGATTAAAAAGTTTATGCAAAACATAAACGAGCAGTTGAGTTCTTCCAACAGCAAAAGCAGGAATGATAATCTTCCCCTTCCTTTCCACCGCCTCCAAAATAGTTGAAGTAAGTGCCTCCTCAACTTCATCTTCAACCGAGTGCAGCCTTCCGCCATAGGTGCTTTCCATAATAAGTGCATCAAGCTCGCGCGGAATATTGGGGTCGTGAATGATCGGCATTTCAGAGCGACCAATATCACCGCTGAAGCCAAGGCGGGTGTTTTTTCCATTTTCTTTTATCTCAAGGATAATTCCCGATGAGCCGAGAATATGTCCCGCATCAGTGAAAGTTGCAAGCACGCCTGGCGCAACTTCTACGGGGCGGTCATACTGCACACCGATAAATTGCTGCATCGCTTTTTCAACATCTTCCTGTTCGTACAGCGGCTCGAAAAGATTTTTATTTTGTTTTTTACGCCGCTTGTTTACAAATTCAACATCCTTTGCCTGCAAATGTGCTGAATCGCGAAGCATTGCCTGGCAAAGATCCACCGTAGCAGCAGTTGTATAAATTGATCCTTCAAAAGCATTTTTAGCAAGATTCGGGATGTTGCCGCTGTGGTCAATGTGTGCGTGGGATAAAAGCATTACATCAATTTCTGAAGGATTAAAAGGAAATGTGCGGTTTGTATCGAATGCGTCTTTTCGCTTGCCTTGAAATAAGCCGCAATCAAGTAAAATCTTTTTTCCGTTAATGGATAATAAATGCTGCGAGCCTGTGACGGTTTGTGCTGCCCCGATAAATTGAATTTTCAAATCTGCACCTTTAATGTGATTGATTGTTATGCAAAAATAAGAATGATAGCTGATAAAAAATCAGACTGTGATTTGATTTAACTCAAATATCATTAAATTTTTTATATGTGATTCATTTGCTTTACGAATCATAAACTTTGCGACGGTTTCTGCTTCAACGGGTTTGTATTTTTTTAAAGGGGGGATTATCCTTGAAAGGATATTCATTGCAGCAATACCATATTTTTCGGCAGTACGGTTTTCATTTCTTTTACCTGAAAGAATCGAAGGTCTGAATATTAAAATATTTTTAAAACCAAGGGAAGAAACCTTCATATCTAGTTCACCTTTCATTTTTAAATAAAAATTTCCCGAATTTTTATTTGCACCCGCTGATGAAACTAACAAATATTTTTCAACTCCATTTTGAAATGCTGCTTGAGCAGATTCATATTGATAAGAAAAATCAATTTTGTATTGCACTGCTTTACTCCCGGCTTTTTTAATTGTAGTTCCCAAAGCAGAATAAAGTTCATCACCGGTGATTTCATTTTTCCAATCGTTAAGCTTCTCAAAATCAACGAGATGTTCTCTTAGTTTGGGGTCGGTAATTCCAACTGATCTTCTTGTAAAAACTTTTACAAAAGAATATCTTTCATCAACTAACAAATTCTGCGTAAGAAATTTACCTACTAAACCTGTAGCACCAATAACGATAGCGGTTTTCAAATTTTTAATCAAGAATAATTATAATATTCCAACTGTAAACACAAATGCTCTATCATTAAATTTGTTGAAGGTCATTATGTATTCGAAATTGATAAGAATCTCGAAAGAGTAAGTACGGAAGGCTCTAATGCCTGTGTTCAATGAAAATTCGAACCCATCAGCTTTGTCGCTGAAAAAATCGTGAGAAACCCAGTGAAAACCAAGAGCACCTCCGAGGTAGGGGCAGAAATCAGTTTTAGTAAAAAGATACTGCCCATAAATATTCATTGCAAAACCTCTTCTGATCCCGAGCATTAAACCAAGTGCTGCTTCATCAAGTTCGAAACCGTAGCGGAGATCAAACACAAGTGAATTATCAACTTCATCATATCCATTTGTCGGATAGAGATAACCGAAAGAAACCCCAAAATTTTTATTTGAGCCTCGACGTAATGAATTTTTTGTTTCAGTTTCTGTCACCTGCCCAACTTCAACATCTTGATTAATAGATTTTTTTTCGTTAACACTTTTAGCAATTCTTTTCATAACAACTTCAAGGTCTTCAACATTTGCTGCAGTAATTTGATCAATAATAATATCTTCAGAAGTCGTTACATTAATCAGAAAATACTGCACAATTATTTTTTCACCGAGTGCGGATAGGTTACCGGTCAAAACCTCATCAGCGCCTAATTCATTTCCAATTTTTACTGCACAATAATTGTCTGAATAAATGCAATCATTATTTGAGAGCACTTCAGAAGTAAGTTTTTGCTGAACTAAACTGAATGAATCAAGTTTACTGATTTCAAGCCGAAGCATTGCATCAGCAGTCTGCACAAAAACAGAATCAACCCCGTTATAAGTGAATGGAAGCACAGCAATTTTTTTATTCTGCGTTTCCTGAGCCAACGATAATGCTGTAAATAACAGTGGAAGGACTATGGCGATGATTATTCTATTAATTGTATTCATACAGACCCCTTGAAATTTTTTATTCATAGATAAATAAACCAATTGCTTAAAGCAAAAATAACAACAATTACATTTATTCAATTCTCATTATCGGGTATAAATTAAGCTGCTCATCCCAGTAAGGCGAGCGTTGATAAAAGAAATTTAATCTTTCGTAAGAATTGCTGCGGAAGGATTCATCGGATTTTAATTTCTCTTCAAATTCTTTTCGAAGGTCTTCATTATTGTTCAACATTTCTTCGGCAACTTTTTCCATCACATAATTTTCAAAATATTCTTTTTGTTCGAATATGCCGTTCATAAATCCCCATTGAACAAATGAGTCACTGCTTTTCGGTTCAAGCAGATGTGCAATTATTCTGATCGTTCTTTGATTAGTGGGAACGATAAAAGTACCGGCGGGAATTGATAACTCTTCAGAATAAGTCTCATATTCAAAACTTACATGCTGTCTCCCTTCATAAGATGCCGGATCAAATTTTACATTTTTAAATTTATAGCGAGTAACTTTTTTCGTTTCTGGTTCGGTAGTTTGATGGAAATTGATTCCATGTAATTTTATTCTTTCGACGAGTGAAGAATATTCTTTAGGAATAAGGTAAGCAGAAGGAAGACGAATCGAATCAGTTGCTTTCACATCATTAAATAGTTTTGTTTTAAAAGTTTGCTTTTCAGTTGTGTAAACAATTTTATCGGCGCCAGAGATAACAGAAGAATCATGGTAAAATTTATAGCCAAGAAAATCAGTAATGCTGAAATCATCACCTGTATCAAAGGTAAGCGGCATATATTTTTTCTTTACCAGGAAATCCTCAATTGAATTTTTATCCGCCTCTGCATTTAGCTTAATCAAAGCTGAAGAGTTTTCATTTACAATTTTTATTACTGATTCAAGTACAGCCTTTGTAGAAAAAACACGATCTTTATAAGGTTTTAACATGTGAGTTTCAACAAGCAGACAGATTCTATTTTGTTGTGCAAAATATCCTGTTGAAAATCTTGGAGAAGCTGCCCAATCAACGATCCCGGATTCAATTCCCTTCGACCAATCTTTGAAACCGACATATTGAAAAACAGGGAACCCTTTAGATTCAACATAATCCGTCATTTGTGGAATAAAAATATTCTTAGTCCAATTTGAAAGCGAAGGATAAATATTACCATAAATTTCGAGCCCGTAAGTAATTTGATATTGATAATCAGCACCGTCGGTAGTATGAGTGTCAACAATAAAATCCGGCTGCCAAGCTGAAACTAATTTTAACATTGCCTGCATTTCAGGCGCATCTGCTTTCATCCAATCACGATTAAGATTTAAGTTTTGAGCAGTAGCTCGCCATCCCATTTCAATCGGACCATTTTGATTTATCCTGTTGAACCTGCTGAATCTTTCGTGCGCATCCACGCTGAAAATAGGAATGACGAGCAAGTTTATTTTCTCTAAATATTTTTCTGATTCTTTTGTTATGAGAATATCACGAAGTAAAAGCATTGAAGCATCTTTGCCTTCAATTTCACCGGAGTGAATACCGCAAATAATCAGCACCAACGGTTTGCCGGATTGTTTAGATAGTTCGGAAGAGAATGATTTATCTTTTGAAACGACAAGACAATTTATATCTCTCCCCTGCGGTGATTTACCAATGGAAAAAAAAGATGCATAGTCCGAAGCCGCATCTAGTGCTCTGAAGTACTGCATAGTTTCGTCGTAGCTTTCAGTTTTTAGGTAGTTTGAAGATTCAAATTTAGTAAGCCAATCGGGTGGAAATTTATCCTGAGCAAATAATGAAGCAGAACAAACAAACAATGCCGTTAGGCAATTGATGATGAGTTTTTTCATTTAAGAATTTCCATTTTGTTTTCGACTATTAAGAGTGATATAAAAATAATATATAATTGATAAACGAAATAATAATTGAATTTTTATCTCACTTAATTTTTATTATGTTTAACCATCGAAAAACTCAAATAGGGCAAAATGAACATCAACTTATTAGACAAAAGCAATTACTTAAAAGGCTTGTTTATTACCGCACGAAAAGACAAGCAGCTTACCGAAACAGAAAAAAGCATTCTTAAAAAACTTTCTCAAAAACTTGGCTTCGCAAATGACTTTTATGAAGAAACAATCAGCGGACTTCTTGCAAATAAATATATCCCCGATGATCCAATTAAGTTTAACGACAGCGAAGTTGCCAAATCATTTCTCGGTGATGCATTGAAATTAATCTATTCTGACGGTTGTATTTCTGATGTGGAGATTAATTGGTTAAAAGAAACTGCTGAAGTAAATAATATTGATATTAGCTGGTTTGAAGAGCAGCATAAAAAAATAAAAGAAATTCCGGCTCAGAATATCGCTGCGGAGTTTTCTCTTTATTCTATAATCTGATTTTTGAAATTATGACTGATTCATTTCATTCATATCCACTCAAACGAATATCAAAATCAATTTAGTGTCTACCATTAATTCCTCTCCTTTAATTATCCTTTGTCAATTCAAAATATTATTTTTGATTTACAAGGAATAAAAAATAATTAGTCATTCATATTTTATTCCTCATCAATCACTTCTAAAAAGGAATGCAAATGAAAAAAATGAAAGCCCTCGTAAAAAAATATTCTAAGCCCGGAATTTGGATGGATGAAGTTCCTGTTCCCGAGTACGGACCAAATGATGTATTAATTAAAATTCATAAAACCGCAATTTGCGGAACTGACATTCACATTTATAACTGGGATGAGTGGGCGCAAAAAACTATTCCAGTTCCAATGCATGTAGGTCACGAGTATGTTGGAACGATTGAAGCATTCGGTGTTAATGTGCACGATGTTCGTGTTGGAGACTTAGTCAGCGGTGAAGGACATATTGTTTGCGGAACTTGTAGAAACTGCCGCGCCGGTCGCGGTCATCTTTGTCCAAATACAAAGGGTGTGGGAGTTAATCGTCCCGGCTGTTTCGCCGAGTATCTTGTCATTCCCGTTCAAAACATCTGGCATTGCGATCCAAAAATTTCCACAGACATTTTATCTGTCTTTGATCCTTTTGGAAATGCAGTTCACACGGCTTTAAGTTATGATTTACTCGGCGAGGATGTTCTTATTACCGGTGCGGGACCAATAG
Organism: Ignavibacteriaceae bacterium; assembly: GCA_035328465.1. GTDB lineage: Bacteria > Bacteroidota > Ignavibacteria > Ignavibacteriales > Ignavibacteriaceae > JADJEI01. Next base: position 6,200 of record DAOLIQ010000014.1, read on the forward strand.
GAATAATGGCAGCTGCAGTAGCAATTCATGCTGGCGCACGCAACACTGTAATTACAGATATGAACCCCTACCGTTTGGAACTTGCGAGAAAAATGGGAGTTACCCGCGCAGTGGATGTTTCTAAAGAAAAATTGCCAGACATCGTAAAAGAACTTGGAATGAAAGAAGGCTTTGATGTTGGGTTGGAAATGTCAGGCAGTATTCGGGCATTCAATGATATGATTGATGTAATGTTTCATGGGGGGAATATTGCATTGCTCGGAATTCTTCCATCAAATGGTTCTGTTGATTGGACAAAAATTATTTTTAACGGCTTAAATATCCGCGGTATCTACGGCAGAAAAATGTTCGAGACCTGGTATAAGATGCAGGCAATGGTACAAAGCGGATTGGATATAACTACAATCATCACTCATAAATTTAAAATTGATGATTACATAGAAGCTTTTGAAATTATGAAGTCAGGAAACTCCGGCAAAGTAATTTTAGAATGGTTATAGAATAAATCGAAAAAGGTTTAACCACAAAGTGCACAAAGGATTTCACAAAGAACACTAAGATTTTACTTCGTGAACTTTGTGTTAAAGATGTATTTAACTTTAAGCAAGAGAGAATAAAATGAAAACTGAAACTAGAAATCACTACAGAGAAATTCTTAACGGCATCGAAAAAGAAGGACTCTTCAAAAAAGAACGAATAATTACCACCCCCCAAAGTGCGCATATTGCTGTTACGACCGGACAGCAAGTTCTTAATATGTGTGCAAATAATTATTTGGGATTAGCTGACAATCCGGAAATAATTAAAGCGGCAAAAGAAAGTTTTGATAAATGGGGGTTCGGAATGTCTTCGGTCAGATTTATTTGCGGTACTCAGGAAATCCACAAAGAACTTGAAAAGAAAATATCTGAATTCCTGGGAACAGAAGACACAATTCTTTACACATCCTGCTTTGATGCAAACGGTGGATTGTTCGAAACTCTGCTTGGCGAAGACGATGCAATTGTAAGCGATGAATTAAATCACGCAAGTATTATTGATGGAATAAGGTTGAGCAAGGCTCAGCGTTATCGTTATAAAAATCGTGACATGAATGATCTTGAAGAAAAATTAAAAGAAGCTAAAGTGAATAACGCAAAAAATATTTTAGTTTCAACCGATGGAGTTTTTTCAATGGATGGATTTATCGCACCATTAAAAAATATTTGCGATCTTGCAGAAAAATACGGCGCAATGGTAATGGTTGACGATAGTCACGCAGTCGGATTTATTGGCGAACACGGCAAAGGTACCCACGAATACAATGGAGTTATTGGAAGAGTGGATATCATTACCGGAACACTTGGCAAAGCACTTGGCGGGGCTAGCGGGGGTTATACTTCAGCAAGAAAAGAAATTGTTGATTTGCTTCGACAGCGCTCGCGTCCATATTTATTTTCAAACACAGTTGCGCCAAATATTGTTGCAGCTTCAATAAAAGTTTTGGAAATGCTTTCTTCCACAACTCACTTAAGAGACAAGCTGGAAGACAACACAAAATATTTTAGAGAAAGAATAAAAGCTGCAGGTTTCAACATTAAAGATGGCGTTCATCCAATCGTTCCAATTATGCTTGGCGATGCAGTACTTGCTCAAACTATGGCAGCAAAGATGCTTGAGAAAGGCGTTTACGTGATTGGCTTTTTTTTTCCGGTCGTTCCGAAAGGAACTGCAAGGATCCGCGTGCAAATTTCGGCTGCCCACTCTAAGCAGGATTTAGATTTTGCAGTTGAAAAATTTACTGAAGTAAAAAAAGAGATGAACATTTAGAACAATCGAACACAAATTTCTCTCATCTGTTAATCTGCGGAATCTTTGTAATCTAAGTTCTATTCGTAATTTGACTGATGAAAATAATTGAAATTGTTAAAGGTGATATAACAAAATTAAAAGTTGATGCTATTGTAAATGCAGCGAATAATTCACTGCTCGGCGGGGGCGGTGTTGATGGAGCAATTCATCGAGCTGCAGGTTCTTTGCTTCTTGAGGAATGCAGAAAGTTAAACGGCTGCAAAACCGGTGAAGCTAAAATAACAAAAGGTTATAATCTTCCAGCAAAATTTGTAATTCATACTGTTGGACCTGTTTGGAACGGTGGCGGTGATTCCGAAGACAAATTGCTTGAAAATTGTTATAAAAATTCACTGACACTTGCAGTTAAATATAATATTAAAGCAATTGCATTCCCTGCTATTTCAACAGGGGCTTATGGATTTCCCCACAATAGAGCAGCCAATGTCGCAATTCAAACAGTACTCGATTTTACAAGCAAAAACCGACTGATTGAGAAAGTGATTTTCGTTTGTTTTGATGATAAAACTTTTGATATCTATCATAATGAATTAGCACAGGCACAGAATAAAAACGAGTAATAAAAACCAAATATTTTATGAACAAACAATTATTAATTCTTACCTTACTTTTAACCGCTCTGTTATTAACTACAAACATTCCTGCACAGGAAAATAATACTGTATTAGCAAAAATTGGAAATCAATATATCTCCACAGCCGAATATAGAAATCGCTTTGAACTAATGCCCCACCTTAACCCGGGAGAAGCAAATTCTGATTCCATAAAACTTAATTTTCTTTATACTCTTATAGCTGAAAAACTTTGGGCTATGCAGGCAAAGGAAATTGGTTTGGGAAATACGGACTACATTAAGTTTAGTCTTAATTCCTTGAAAAAGCTTTTTGTACGTGACGCTTTATTTAACCTTGAAGTAAAAAATAAATTTACTGTCTCCGAAGAGGACTTAAATGACGGAATACAAAAAAGTTCAATCGCATTGGATGTCAATGTTATTAGCGCTTATGATTCTTCAAAAGTATTTCAATTGTTTAATTCTATATCGCTGCCTGAAATTTTTGACTCGCTATTCGTAAAACACGACAGCACTTACCAAACCAATAATGTCAAAATATATTTTGGTGATTTAAAAGATGAAGACATAGAAGACCAACTTTATAATTTGGATATTAATGAAATCTCTACCCCCTTTCATTACGAAGATGGGTGGTTTATTTTTAAGTTAGTAGAAAAAATCCCGCAGTCATTTAATGAGCAGCAGCAGCTTGAATTGACAGCAAATGTAAAGAAAATAATAAACGAAAGAAGAAGTATGAATAAAGGGAATTCTTATCTTCAAAAACTACTTTCAGGAGTAAAAATAAACGCTGACTATACTCTTGGGAAATCCCTTTCTGAAAAAATCATTTCAAGAATCAGCGAAAATGCAAAGTTTCTATCAGCGAATGATTCGTCAAAAATTTATTTGTCCGAAACTGACATTTATCAAATAATGGATGAGTTTGGTGCGGATACACTTGCAATGGATTTTTTGCTATTTGATAAAAATCCTGTGAGCTTGAAAGAGTTTTTATTTGACTTAATCCAAACAGGTTTTTCTGTTCGGTCAAGTGATAGAAACCAAATACTGCGTGTTCTTTCGTTAACAGTTAAGTTTATGATTAGACAGGAATTAATTACTCGTGAAGGATACCGGTTAGGACTGCATAATCTTCCCGAAGTAAACGAAGACATGAAAACCTGGGAAGACACCTACCTTTCACAAGCTCTGCGTAATCGTTTTCTCGATTCAATCGAAGTGAACGATGATGAGGTGTATCAATTTTATATGAGTCGAAATGGTGAACAATCAAATCTTCAATTAAAAATTGTTGAAATACTGTGCGCCGATTTAAGGACAATAGAAACAGCTCTAACAGAGCTGCAAAATGGAAAATCATTCGAGGAACTTGCTGCCAAATTTACAGAACGAGAATTAACAAAAAATACTAATGGTGAATTTGACTGGTTTTATTCCAACCAGTACGGGGAAATTGGAAAGAATGCTGCAACTATGGAGGTGGGAGAAATTTTCGGTCCCATTTTTACACCAGATGGATACTCATTATTTAAATTGATCGGGAAAAAGAAAACAGAAAAATTACCCGATGAAACATTTGAACAATTAAAGGATCAATTGAAAATCGATGCTAAGGCAAATAAGTTAAGCGATAAATTTGACTCTTATACTTCATCACTCGCAAAGAAATATGGAGTTAATATTTATACTTCAGCTTTAAATAATTTAGTCACAACACAGTTGAACATGTTCACTTACAGGTACATTGGTTTCGGCGGAGTTATTAGTGCATTCCCATACCTTTCCCCCTGGTATAATTGGGCGAAAAAGTCTGAAAACAACGTTGAACTTTTACCTTAACAGCTCGTAAAACTTTTTTCCAATATTAGGCTACTATAAAGCATAGAGTAAATGATTTCTTGTTAATTTTCCTTAGTGAAAATGTCGATTCAATTTAAGGAGAAACAGAATGGCTAGATTAGTAATTCTTGGTGCCGGAATAGCCGGACAAACTGCTGCACTTCATGCTAACAGACGACTTTCTTCCAAACACGAAGTCGTGGTGATTTCACCTAACAGCAAATGGAACTGGATTCCCTCAAACATTTGGGTGGGGGTCGGTGCTATGAAACCAGAGCAAGTTACATTCGAGTTAGCGCCGGTATACAAAAAAACAGGAATACACTTTCATCAGGCTCGCGCCGTTAGCATTCATCCTGATGGAGACCAATCGACTTCAAATCCATTCGTTACAGTTGAGTACACACACGAGAGTAGAAAAGGTGAAACAGAAAAAATCAACTATGATTATCTAATTAATTCTACCGGACCAAAATTAAATTTTGCTGCTACAAAAGGTCTTGGACCAGAATTTAACAGCTTATCTGTTTGTACTTATGATCATGCGGAAAAAACTTTTAGTGCATTAAACGAGTTAATTCAACGAATGAAGAAAGGCGAGAAAAAAACTTTATTGGTTGGTGTCGGACACGGCAACTGCACTTGTCAAGGAGCTGCGTTCGAGTATATTTTTAATGTTGAATATCTGCTTCGCAAAAACAAAGTATGCGATAAAGCAAATTTAGTTTGGCTATCCAATGAAAAAGAACTTGGTGATTTTGGAATCGGAGGAATGCACGTTAAACGGGGTGGTTATGTTACTCATTCCCGAATATTCACTGAATCACTTTACACCGAAAGAGGAATAAGCTGGATAACACAGGCACACGTGAAAGAAGCTGCACCGGGCGAAATATTTTACGAAACTCTTGACGGTGCTGAACATTCTATTAAAAATGATTTTGCAATGCTTCTCCCTCCATTTTCCGGTGTCGGATTAAAATCTTTTAACAAACAGGGAGAGGAAATAACTAGTGATCTTTTTGCTGCAAATGGTTTTATGCTTGTAGATGCTGATTATTCAAAGAAGAATTATTCAGATTGGAAACCGTTGGATTGGCCAAGCGTATATCAGAATCCGAAGTATAAAAATATCTTTGCAGCTGGAATTGCATTTGCGCCGCCGCATGCTATTTCAAAGCCGATGCAAAGCCCGAATGGCACACCTATATTCCCCACCCCTCCAAGAACCGGAATGCCGTCAGGGGTTATGGCAAGACAAATTGCATTAAATATTACAGATATGATGGAAGGCAAAGCTGATAGACCCACCAGACATGCCTCAATGGCTAAGATGGGTGCTGCGTGTATTGCTTCTGCAGGAGCTAATTTTTTTAAAGGTACTGCGGTCTCAATGACTATGTTTCCTATTATTCCGGATTTCGAAACCTACCCTGACACTGGACGTCAATTAAAATATACTACCGGGGAGATTGGTCTTGCGGGGCATTGGATAAAACATTTTTTACACCATGCTTTTATTTATAAAGCCAAAGCAAAACCATTTTGGAGAATTATTCCCGAATAAAAAATTGGAGAGATTATGAACGAAAGAAAACCTTATGAGCAAAGTTATTATCCGCCTGTCCCGACCGGTTTTACAAAATTTATGAGAACGAATCTGATTTATCAGTTTTTCAGATTCATTGTAATAAATTTTAAAATGCTAAGGATGGTAAGAAAACATTAATTTAATTTCTTAGCGCAATTGCTTACTTGTATATTCTTGGAACGCGGGTATTAATATTTGTAAGAATTTCGTAAGGAATTGTTCCTGCGAGTTGTGCTAAATCTGCAGCAGATATTTTTTCCTTACCATCTTCGCCTAATAGAATCACTTCATCACCATTGAAGGCGCTGTCGCTTTCAATGTTAACTACAATCTGATCCATTGAAACGGTTCCTATGACAGGATATTTTTTGCTGCGGATAATTACTTCAGATTTATTTGATAAACTTCGGAAGTATCCATCGCCATAGCCAACCGGTACAGTCACTGCTCTTATTTGATGATCGCTTCTCCACTTTGAGCCGTAACCTACTGAATCACCAGCACGAATTACTTTGAAATAAACTACTCGCGATTTCCAGGTTAAGGCAGGTTTAACCGAAATATTTTTTTTGATTTTTTCTGAAGGATAAACACCATAAAGTAAAATTCCCGGTCGAACCAAGTCAAAATTAGCTTCAGGCATTTGCACTATTGCTGCTGAATTAGAAATATGTTTTAGAGGAATGTTCACGGAATACTTTTGAAGGTAGTTTAGCACTGATTGAAATCTTTCAAGCTGCAGTTTCGTTTCACTCAGATCGTCTGAATCAGCATTTGCAAAGTGCGAGTAAATACCTTCGATAAAAATATTTTTAAATTTGTGAGCAGTTTCAATAAATTTTTCTGCAGAATAATAATGCACACCTATTCGCTCCATTCCTGTATCAATCTTTAAATGAACCTTTGCTTTTGTTTTCATTGAAGCGGCTGTTTGATCAATTTGATTAAGTTTATCAATTGATGATGCAGTTATTGTCAAGTCATATTTTAGGAATAAAGGAATTTGATTTCCCCAAATACCACCAAGCACTAAAATTGGTATTGTTATTCCATTCTGACGCAGCAAAATTCCTTCTTCAACTACGGCAACGCCAAGGTAGTCTGCTTTGATTTGCTGATACAACTGCGCAGTACTAATTAAACCGTGACCATAGGCATTTGCTTTTAGTATGGGCATGATTTTAGTCATGCCAATGTAGTTTTTAATGCTATAAAAATTATTTTTTAAAGCATTAGTATCAACTTCAACAACCGTTGGACGAACTACTTCGTCCAAACTCATTGTGGGATGATTTACAGCTTTATTCATTTCAATATTTTAAAGTTTGAATTTCCAAGATCAATTATTTCAATTTGTAAAAAATAATATTTGAAAATACAATGACTAAAAACATCTTGTATCTTTTAATTCCTTTAATATCTGCTGTTGAAGCATAACTTTCTAAAACTATCATTTTAAATATCGGAATCAAATTCAAAATTTCATTTATCTCAGAAGCATGTTTTGATTTCTGTTGGCTGTAATATTTGGATAGAAATTTCTTAGCGTATGGAGCAATTAGATAGTACCAAATAATTGTTATCCCAATTGAACGAAGGAAAATAACTGCGATAGAGAGTGAGATTGAATTTTCAGGCTCATTAAAATATGAATAAACAGCAGTAGCAAAAAGAATCAATAATAAAAGCAACCCGGTTGTTTTCATCCACCAGAATTTTTTCTTGCGCGTCAAAGTTTCTTGTGTATGGATTTTTTCTTTGGGTGAACTGAAATCTTTTTTTAGCAAGTATTCCTCCGAAATATTTCTAAAAACACTAATGGAGAAAAATCCAACTGCTAATCCTGCAATAACGTGGACAGCTAAATAGAGACCAACTATCCATTTAGAAAATGAAAGACCTGTTTGATGGTTAATATCAAGAGATAATTCATTTAGTACATATTTAAAAAACGAATCAATTGCAGTCCACAAATTGAATCCAAATAATAGAGTAAGTACTAATATTTTTTGAAGTCCTGAAAGCAAAGCAGTAATCACAGCAAATAAAACAGCAGTGAAGTTGAAATATTTTTTTGAAGCAAATAGAATTTCACCCAGCGAGCCTTGCAAGAGAACAGCAAAATGAGCATTGATTGGAGTATGAGGGCTGACAACAACTTTTACAAGAATAACTATAAGTGTGGCTTTTAGAATCTCCCCCCTCTTAAAACCATAACGAGCTATTCCCGAAATTATCAACACAGCCGCGCTGCTGACAATTAGTCCTGTAAATGGAAGCCTCAAGGCATGAAGAAAACCCCCCAGAGCAGATTCACTAAGCGCCCAAAGAGCGATCAGCCTTTGTTGAAGTAATCTGGTATCAATGCTTGATTGATTATTTAAGGGATGCAATTAAATTGAATCATATTTATTTGTACCCCCGAGAGGAATCGAACCTCCGACCAAAAGTTTAGGAAACTTCTGCTCTATCCACTGAGCTACGGGGGCAGCTTTTTTTTCTCAACTTCATCTCCAACATGCCCGAGTGAAATGACATAGAGATTTAGAAGCTAAAATTAACTAAGGCAAAATAATCACAATTGATTTTACAGAAAAGAAAAAGGCTGCCCTTTGACAGCCTAATTAAAAAATATTCTAATAAGATTGATTATATATTGAACCAATAAGTGAATTTAACCATGAAAATATTATCGGGTGGAGCCGCTCCTAATCTGTTAATCGAATTATTAAAATTAAGCTCTCCTATGTTTTCAAAATCAGTGCGTGTTTGAGTCCACACAAAATATAACACAGAACCCGGCTGATACTCCCACCTTAACACCGCATTGCCGCGGAGAGATTTAAAATTAAAATCAGGATTGCCAATATTAATTTCTGCAGCTGGTCCATTTCCATCTGCATCAACGATATAATTTACTTCATCGAAAGTAGAATTACCCTCGCCATAAACGAGATAGTCGTAGCTCTTAGGAGTTACCAACTCTTTAAATTGAGAATAATCACCCGATGAAATTAAAGGCTGAACATAAAGCTGTAAACTTAACTGTGGGGTAAATGTCCAGTTCAATCTTATTCCTGCTGAAACAGTTGACTGATTTAGTTCGGCGAATACATATCGTTTGCCAAAGGTAGAGGCAGCAGTTGGATCATCAAAAGCACCTATCCATTGTGTATTTGTAAAAGACTGATCAAATCCAGGCTCAAATGAAATTGATAGATTTGAAAGTGGTCGCCAAGTAAAACTAATGTTAGTACTATAATCGTCTTCGTCATTTGATAAATATGTACCGTAATTCAGTTCAAGTATTAATTTTTTACGATTATCCGTTCCCAAACTAAGATTGGCGGAGTAGGCTTCGTGATTTAACGTTAGAGGACCGCCGCGAGTTCTTCTATTATTGATCGAAGGGGCATAATATGCAAGATTCCAATTCGCATAGTAATAGTTCAACAGTTGAACATACCCGAAATTGAATAACCCTTCGCCGGTCTTATTTCCACCAAAGTCATAATTCCGAAAATAAGCTCCGCCTAATTCAGCAAAGCGATAAAGTTCAGTTGGCTCAGTCCAGGAATATCCCCCTCCGATATGTGCATTAAGCACATCGGAACGAAATAAAAATCCGACATCATTTACTTCAAACTTGGGAGTGATGAAACCAAAAGCAGAATTAAAAAAGAAATTTCCTTTTTGTTTATTCAAATAAAACCTGCCGGCATATCCTGTTAAAGTTGTTGCTGAAGAATCAACTCCAAGATATTCAGCATCGGGGCGCTGAAAATAGTGAGTAGAATTTCTTTGAATATTAGTCATACGTTCTTGGGAACCGGATATACTACTGAACCCCATCCATCCCGTAAATACCCAGGATTGTGATTCATCAAGGAATGTCCAACCATCAACACCGCCGGTAAAAGCATTTTTGTTTAAATCATTTTTTAATTTTTGATCCTGGAATGAACGTGAGGTTAAGGTTGAAATAAACCCCAGCCCCTGCTTGCCCTGATCAAATTCATTTTGCGCCCGAAATATTCCGTAATATGTCAGGGGTTCAATTTCTGCTTCAGATTGTAATCCATTTAAACTGATATCGGCATATTCTCTTTGCGTCATTGCATTAAGAACACCAATATTCCAGCTGTCATTTATTTTTCCGTTTAATTTGGCAGCACCAAGAATGTGAGTACCTTCAGGAACATCAACATAGTCTGCGGAGGAAATTCTACCCTGCGGCGGACGACCAATTCTACGACTATAAAAAAAGTCTGGGCCGCCCCAATTAAATCCCCAATAATTACTTGCTCCCCCCATACCGAAATCAAAAATCGATGATCCCTCAACAAAGAATGGCCTCTTTTCAGAAAAAAAAGTTTCGACATCGCTAAGGTTTATTACCGCTGGATCAATTTCTACCTGCCCAAAATCGGGATTCACAGTTGCATTCAAAGTCAAATTGGAACCAAGTGTGGTTTTAAAATCAACACCAAAGCCTGGGGTATAAATTGAGCCATCATTAAATGGATCTCCCAGCTGATGCTGCAAGTACTCTGCTCTGCCGGTTACATAAGGAAGAATTTCTAATTTGCCGGGCGGATTAATATTTTGTAACCCGTATAGCTCAGCGAACCTAGAAACGAAACCATTTTCATTCTTAGGGACATAGATTAAATAATCTCGTTCATTTTTCCTTGCAATGTCCCGCTTAAAATTTATTCCCCATTTTGCATCAATAGTAGAATTAAATTTTAGTTGAGAGAAAGGTATCTTCATTTCTGCGGTCCAGCCTTCATTATCAATTGCTGATTTAGCTTCCCACACCCCATCCCAGCTATCATCATCCCAATTATCGTTGTAAAGAACACCATCAGAAATTGAGCCGGCAGCATTAATCGTAAAATAGAATCCGCTTCTCTTGTCATTATAAGGGTCGAGGAAAAGAGAGAATCTATCGGAGCTAACGTACTCATCGCGCCGAGTTAAAGTTTGAATTATCGAATCGGGAAATGAATCGAACATCCGAACACCTATGTAAATTGAAGTTTCATCATAGACTACATACACGACTGTTTTTTCGGATGGATCAGCACCTTCGATTGGATCTCTTTGTTTAAAGTCAGATATACTTTTAGAGTTTTGCCAGACATTTTCTGAAAGCTTTCCGTCAATTTCAATATGTTCATTCAAGCGAACAGCTTCAATACTTATCTTTGGGGCTAACAATGTGTCATCCCCACCGGCAAATATATTTAATGAGATAAGCAGTACTAAAAGTAAAATATGTTTAATCATATAAATTCTCAATATTTTTTTTTGCAATAAGAAATCATTCGTAGAGTTAAAAATAATTTTTCTAAAATCTTTGGGCCAAATCTAATTATTAAACTTGAAGAGCACATTTAAATTAGATAAGCGGTGATAATAATTGATAAGAAAGATAATTTTAATATTAAAGTTCACGAACGTGAGGCTGATTTTACAAAATTATCTTTTAGAAGAAATACTCAGAAAAATATTTTTCCTACTTTCCTAAGGAATAACTTTCACAAATTTATTAGGAGATCAGCAACTGAATTGAGATGGTAGGTGGGTTTGATTAAAGGAGATCCATTGGCGAAATATTTAACACCTGTATCAACAAGTGCAGTATCAATTCCAAAATTAAATCCCATAGTGATATCGGTTTCCAGTCTGTCGCCAATTAAAAGAATTTTAGAAGGAGCAGTGTTTAATCTTGAAGTTACTTCATCAAACATAAATTGCGAGGGCTTACCAAAATTTAGTTCAAGTTTTCTGTGTGTTCGTTTTTCAAGTGCCGAAATAGTAGCGCCTGCATCCATAACTTCACCACCATCCACCGGGCAAGTGTCGTCAATATTAGCAGCGTAGAATCTTGCCCCCGCCTCTAAAGCACGTGCAGCTATTTCGAGTTTTTCATAATTTAGCGTGCGGTCCAGTGTTACTAAAAGTAAATCAATTTTATCTGGATTATCAATAAATTTTAATCCTGCTGATTTAATTTCTTTGATAAAGATTTCCTCGCCGATAGCGTAAAATGATTTTGAAGCATGATGTTTAATTAAAAATTTTTTTAATACTACTGTTGCATTCACTATCTCATCTTTAGTAGTATTAATTCCGTATTTATTCAATATCGAAAAATAATCTTCAACATTTCCGGTAGTTTTATTTGAAATAAAAATCACCTTTTTCCCCAAAGCTTTAATTGAATTAACAGTCTTATCTGCATCAGGAATTAAGGAACTGCCGCGGTAGATGGTTCCGTCAAGATCAAAAATAAAAGCGTCGTACTTATTAATCATAGTTTATTTAGATTTTATCATCTTGAATATTTTTACTTTATGCGGAATGATGGATACTGATAGAGACACTTCTGCAGTTTCATCAGAATTAATTATTCCTTCTTCACCCGAGAAAATTTCTTTGAACAAGACCTCTTTAGCATCCAGCGGAATAATAAATTGATCTTCAACATTTCCAATATTAAAAACAGCAATTACTTTTTCGTCATTGTATGTCCGGGAAAAAGCAAAAGTATTTTTTTCATCATTAGAGTAAAGAAATTCAAGCGAGCCTTTTTTAACAGCCAGATTTTTTGAACGGAAATTATTAATCAATTTATAGTACTCATAAAGTCCTTTGTTTTGTTCAACCTGATAGGATCCGAAACCTTTTTTAAAATCCGATTTCTCAGTTATAATTTCATCATCATATTTTAATTCACTCCAAACCATTGGCTTTCGCGTGTGAGGGTCGTCAGCGCCCCACATACCGACTTCATCACCATAATAAATCATAGGTGATCCGCGATAAGTCATTTGAAATGCCGCAATAATTTTTTGAATTTCATAAGCCTCTGCATTTGGCTTTCCGGGATTATAATCATGATTCTCATTTGAACCGCCGCGATCGTACTGCCTGTCAGGATTCATAATCATTGAAGATATTCGTTCTGTGTCGTGGCTATCCACTAAGTTCTGCAGAAGATTTAAATAATCTTTAGGATAAGATTGGTCTATTTTTTTTAATTCCTCGATAAATTTTGAAACAGTCACTTTATTTTTTTGTGCTACGAAAAAATTATTCACTGCGAAAGCAAAATTATAATTCATCAGAGCATCGAAAACCCCGTCCTCGGAAATATATTCGGGAGATAATTCCCACAACTCGCCAATAATAATAGCGGCGGGATTAATCGATTTTACAAGTGCTTTCCAATCCCGCCAAAAACCAATTGGTACATCACGAGCTACATCAAGCCGCCACCCGTCAATCCCATCGTTACAATCACCATCATTATTTGGGTCCATCCATCTTTTAGTTGAATGAAATATATATTGCTTCGGACCTGAATGTAAATCATCTTTTGTTCTATTAAATTCGGGAAGAGATTTAGCGTTCCACCAACCTTTATAATCAAATTCATTTTTCTCCGTTGATGAATCATCGAATGAATTTATAATATACCACTCAGCATACTTAGAATTTTTACCATGCTTAACAATATCTTGAAACGCCCAGAACTGCACGCCGGTATGATTGAATACACCATCAATAATAATTTTCATTCCTTTAGAATGCACTTCTTTGATTAATTTTAGAAAGAGCAGATCGGCTGATGTCCATTTCCAGGTTGAGGGGTTATCCGGGATTTCTGATTCAATTAATAATCTATCACCCTCAGGGTCAGGTCCAAAGTTTGTATCAATATGATGATAGCTCGATCCGTCATATTTATGCATCGATACAGCTTCAAAAATAGGATTGAGATAGATAGCACCAACTCCAAGTTCTTTTAGATAATCAAGATGATCAATGATTCCCTGAATATCACCGCCATATCTTCTCTCAACAATATGATCGCTGAATTTACCACCCGCCTTTTTTTCCCAATCCGATTGTGCAAACCAGTTGCTTGTCCAGGGGGTAGTTTCCCAGCCATCAGGGATTTTTTTCTGATTGATAAAAACCTTTTCTGGTTTAGGGTCGTTGCTTAAGTCGCCATTTGCAAATCGTTCGGGAAATATCTGATACCAAATAATTCCTTCAGCCCAGTTTGGGAAGTTGTTTTGTGCAGATACTTTTGAAGAATTATTCAACATTAATGTTAAAAAAATAATGACAAAAAAATATTTCATAAATTTAACTCTGCTTTCATTCGTGTGAGAGCTTCATCCATTGTATGGGGTTTAAAATTTAATTCAGCTTGTGCTTTTGTAATTAATAGACCGCTTTTTAGAGGTCGTCGTGCAGGTTGGTTTAACTCTTTAGTAGCAATTGCAACAATTAAATCTCTATTTAATTTAAAGAAGTTGGCAATCTTCAAAGCAAAATCATATCTTGAAAGGAATTCACTTCCGCCAATATTGTAAACACCATATTTTTTAAATTCAATTATTTTACTTATAGCCTGAACCATGTCATCAATAAAGGTGGGGTTGTTAATCTGGTCAGTTACAATATAAATTTTATCATTCGATTTAAGTTTGTTTACAGCCCACCGGACAAAATCAGGTCTGCCGTCGGCTATGCCATACAATACATTAGTTCTGATGATTGTAAAATCAACTCCACTCATTCTTAAAACATTTTCGCTTGCAAGCTTAGTTCTTGCATAATAACCAAGTGGATTTGGTGGAGCATTTTCGTTGTACGGACCACTTGTTCCGTCAAAGATATAATCTGTTGAAATATGAATAAGATGATTCCCGAGCACGCGGCATGCTTCAGTGATGTACTCAACAGCTTTAACATTTATCTTCCAACATTGCTCGCGCTCATTTTCGCTAAGATCAACATTTGTGAAGGCTGCAGTATGTACAATTACGTCGGGATAAAAATTCAGAATAAGATTTTTGATATCATCTCTGATTGAAATATCACATGAAGCATAGTCAATATTTCTTACAACTGATTCATTTTCGATTGAAGTTGCAAGCAGCGTATAATTATTATATTGTGAAAATATTTTCACCAGCCTTTGTCCAAGCATTCCATTGGATCCGGTTATCAATATTCTTTTTTTAATTATTCTGTTCTGTAACATTTATGAGTGATTTTTAATTTCATTTGGTGTTAAACCTGCGGCGGTCAATGATGCAGCCTGAACGGCTTTGTGAAGCGCAAGATTTATATTTTTAGTTTTAATATAATTATAAAAAAATACTGCCCCAAAAACATCCCCGCATCCGACTGTGTTGACGGCTTTTACTTTTAACGATGAAATAAAAAAAGAGACAGTTTCTGCTTTATTTTTATAATAAACACGGGCTCCAACAGCACCTTTTGTTATTATAATTATTTTAATTCCATAGTTAAAAAGCTCTTCAACTATCTTCCTTTCTGATTCAAATTTACTAACGGTTTTAATTTCACTTTCATTCATTTGAATTATATCAACTGACTTCGCCCACTTTTCAATGTTTGGAATTAGTCTGAAATTTCTATTGAATTGTTCGTCTAATCCTCGTGAAAGTGTATGAACGTCGAAATAAATTGATCCTTTAAAATTATTTCTAATGTACTCAAGTTGTTGAATTGTAACATCAAAACCAGTTATCATGTTAAGTATAATTCCATCGAAATCATCCCAATCATTAATGTTTAGAAGCAGGTGTTGATTAATACTATCGTACCTTTCTTCGCGCTCTCTATCCGGATAAACAGTTAGGTGAACACGAGGAATTCTGTCTGTCTTCGTAATATATTTATCATTAAAAATAGAGAATGACTTTTCAAACAATGATTTGCTTTCTTCGTCAAAAGATGTGCATAAAAACAATTCATCATTGCCCGATTTAGCAATCGAAATTCCAGTGCAAACGTGATGAACCCCACCTGGAAGTAATAAAGTTTTACCGTTTATAAATTCTATTGTATCAACTACCGCTTGCCCGATAATCAGGAGTCTCATTTGTTTTATAAAAGATTTATTTCAGTAATTATGAAACAAGGAAGCCTATCTATAGAATTGATAAAAATTCTTTTTGTTTGTGCCAATGCTCCATAACATTTTGAGTATTCGGCTGAAAGAATTTTCACTGAAGTTTTATCTGCAGATGATTTAATACTTATTTGAACTTCTGCATCATTATTAACAGCCAAAAAATCATTAGCATCCGTCCTACTGATCAACACATCCGGATGAAAAGTAATGTTCCCTGAAATCTGATGTTCTGCACCACCATAAAATTCATCTTTAATTCTTAATACATTTTTATCCTTTTGGAAATGAAAAGTCCGTTTAATAATCACCGGATCAAAAAGACGAGCATAGGCATGGTGCTGTACTGAAAGCAGGTCTTCAGTTTCTGAAGTTTGCCAATCCAGTATTTTTGGTTTTGTAAAATCCTCTTTTATTTTGAATGAACCTTCAAACTCGGCAAGTAATTTGTTATCAATATAAAAAGTGTTGTGCCGCTTTACCGATCGGAGTTGATTCCTTAAAATTGGATCGGCATAAAAGGAGTATGTGCCTGGATCAACTATAATAGGTTTATTTTTATAGTATAGCTCGAAAGTGAAAGTATCATTATGTCCCGGAGCACCCCCGCCTTTGTTTCCAATTTCTCCTGCTTCTATAAATATCTCAACATTTTCTTTACGAGAAATAAAATGACCGCCTGATAAAAATCCAATGGATTTAATTTCCGTTTCAAACACAGGCAATGAATAATAAACTTCTGCTGATTTTATCCCGTATAGGAACAACACTTCGGCTGTTAGATTTTGACCTTCAATTTTTAAACCGGCATCACTAAATAATACCGCCCCGATTGCTAAAACATCACTATTACTTTTACTTTGATTGAAGGGAGCAAGTGTAAAATTAAGATCGTCGCCAATTGCAGGCAGAGTACCATTTTTTCGCAGATATTCTTTTTGAACTAAGAATAATTTTTTCAAAATCATTCTATAGCCATCTGAAAATTTTTTAACAGGCTGTTGAAGATATTTCTCTGCTAAATAAAATATTTTAATAATCAATTCGTGATACGACACAGACTGATGAATACTTACACCATCTTTGTCAACCTGAGATCGTATTTCCTGTTCAAGCTCTGCAAAGGCAAATTTCAGATTTCTTTTTCCATATTGAGTATCGTTAAAAAGAACTCCCACCATTCCAAGGCTTAGCAGGTTGAGGAGATACTCATAACCACGGAAAATTTTGACTTCAAGATTGTTCTCTATGTAAACAGCATGAAGTAAAATTAGTCTTATGAAAGAATTTATTACAGTTTCATTAATTAATGGAGAATGGATGACCAGTCCGAAACTTAACAAGAAGTTAATAAGTCGAATTGAAACTTCTGAAGATTTACACCACTGAATTCCGGTACAATACTTCGCAGTGCTGCTAAACTCACTGAGGTAGTCAAGATATTTTTGCAAATATTTTTCATTAGACGTAAGTAAATAAGCTTTAGCCAAAATGAACCCGAATTCAAACCTGCCAAGATGCCATGCATATTCCGGATCAACACCCTGTGGAAAGTTTAGATAATTTATTTTCCAGCTTAAATCTTCAGCCCAGCTAAATTTAGATTTATAATCCGTATTCCAATTAATTTTTTCACCGATAGAGAATTTCTCTCCGTTAAAAAAAGTAAAAACATTCTCAATCAGTTCATCTGCTGATGAAATAGTATTTGAACTATTTTCAATTTGTTTAAGCCATGCAGAAAAATCTGCAGCGGAATTTCCCGCACAGAAACAAAATAGAAAATTCTTTTTAAAGCTATCAAGCGACTCTTTAGTTGCATATTTTACTTTTGGGAGAGCATAATTTTTACCTTTAGAGAATAGGTCTTCAATCTCATGTCTAAATATTTTCTCTTTTACGTAATTACTATCGAACAGTTTCAGGTATTTGGGTAATTGTATCAATTTCAACTTAATAAATTGGTTTAGTTTAAAATAAAAAGAATAAGTATTTTTTGACCGGTATAAATCAATAATAAATCAATAATAAATCATTAAATAATTCTTATGAAAAAAATAATTGGATTAACGTTAATTGTTCTTACAATAATTATGGGTTGCAGCAGCAGCTCAATCATTAATAAAAAAAATGATGATTTTAACATCAATAATATTATGACAAATTTGGAATTTCTTTCTTCAGATGAGTTAGAAGGCAGAGAAGCGACTACAAGAGGAGAAAGATTAGCGGCGCTGTACATTTCCACTCAATTAAAAAAATACGGTGTGAAGCCGTTCTTTTCTGACTCCAGCTATCTACAACCTTTTGATGTTTCGGTTAG
The DNA here is from genome assembly GCA_035328465.1 of Ignavibacteriaceae bacterium. Classification (GTDB taxonomy): domain Bacteria; phylum Bacteroidota; class Ignavibacteria; order Ignavibacteriales; family Ignavibacteriaceae; genus JADJEI01. Next base: position 24,348 of record DAOLIQ010000014.1, read on the forward strand.
CTCGATTGATACCAATTCCACTTTTAGTTTCCTTGATAATAATCAGAATCTTATCAATAGTTTTAATTTCCGCGAAGATTTTTTCAGCCGAATGGAAGACGCATTTGCTATTGACACAACAACAGCACTTGTTTTCGCAGGCTACGGCATAACTGCACAAGAGTATAATTATGATGATTATTCTGATATTAACGTCGCAGGAAAGTTTGTCGTTTTATTTTCCGGCGAACCTTCTAACGGATCCGAAGAGTTTTTTAAAGGGGAGGAGGAAACTGACTATTCGTCAAATGAATATAAAATTAAAAATGCCAAAGACCACGGCGCACTTGGATGCATAATTCCAGTATCCGAGCAGTATCAAATGTATTGGGAATTTATCAAACGATTTGCTGCACGTCCAAATTTTAAACTCTACGATGAATCGTCAGACAAAGAGAATTTTGTCTCACTATCATTTAATAGAAATTCACTGCCAAGACTTTTTGATTATCAACCGTTCAGTTATGATTCGCTTGTTTCAATGTCAAAATTAAATTCCATTTTGCCTCATTTCCTGATGAGTGAGAATTTTAGAATTAATTTTCACGTATATTCAGAAAATCGGAAAGCATATAATGTGGTCGGAGTTATCGAGGGCAGAGACGAGCAACTGAAGGATGAGTTTGTTGCTATCGGCGCACATTACGATCATCTGGGCCAAAGGAACGGAGAAATTTATAACGGTGCGGATGATGACGGCTCCGGCACAGTAGCTGTTCTTGAAGTTGCAAAAGTTTTAGCTGCAAATCGAAATAATAAACGATCAGTATTAATTGTATTCCACACCGCCGAAGAAAAAGGATTATTTGGTTCGGAGTATTTTACCAATAATTTCCCTGCGCTCGACAAAATTTCTGCACAGATAAATATTGATATGGTGGGTAGAGAAAGCATTGATACTATCTTCTCTGTTGGTTCTGATAAACTTAGCAGCGAATTAAAACAGATTGTTGAAACTGTAAATAATGACAATACTAAGTTCGTCTTTGATTATAAATTTGATGACCCTAATGATCCCGAAAGAATTTATTATAGAAGTGATCACTACAATTATGCCAGACACGGAATACCGATTGTTTTCTTTTATGATTACATGCTGAGTGATTACCATAAACCTTCAGATGATTTTGAAAAAATTAATTTTAATAAAATTGAAAAAACCGCAAGATTGGTTTATAATATTATAGATAACATTTCCAATCTTGATCACAAATTAATAGTAGATAAAAAAGAAGTAGAAAAATGAAAATAGGAATCACCTGCTACCCTACCTATGGCGGCAGCGGAGTAATTGCAACAGAACTCGGAAAATATCTTGCACAGCGCGGGCATGAAGTTCACTTCATCAGCTATGCTCTGCCTTTCAGACTAAATCATTTCGTAGAAAATATTGTTTTTCACGAAGTTGAAACAAGCAGCTACCCGCTGTTTGAGTTTCCGCTTTACGCGCTCGCTCTTGCAAGCAAAATGGCTGAAGTAGCTCAATTCGAAAAATTAGACTTACTGCACGTTCACTATGCCATACCACATGCCATCAGTGCTTTTCTTGCCAAACAGGTAATGAAAACTAAGAAAGATTTAAAAATTACCACCACCCTTCATGGTACTGATATTACATTAGTTGGACTAGAACCTTCTTTTCTGCCGCTTGTAAAATTCAGTATTGAAGAAAGTAATGGGGTCACTGCAGTATCTAAATTTCTAAAAGAAAAAACTTTGACCAATTATGATATCGAAAAAGACATCGAAGTAATTCCAAACTTTGTGGACACTTCAATCTTTAAACCTCTTGAGCACTGCATACATAAAGGACACATCGCTCCTAAGGGTGAAAAAATTCTAATTCACACTTCTAATTTTCGTCCTGTTAAACGTGTACCCGATACGATCAGAATTTTTGATCTTGTCAAAAAAGAAGTGCCGTCAAAACTTTTGCTTGTAGGAGATGGACCCGAACGATCTGAATGCGAAAGACTTTGCCGTCAGCTTGATCTATGCGACCACGTAAAATTCTTGGGCAAACAGGATGGGCTTGTAGAAATTCTGAACTCGGCTGATTTGTTTTTGATTCCTTCTCAATCCGAAAGTTTTGGATTAGCTGCACTGGAAGCAATGGCATGCGGTTTACCTGTTATCAGTTCAAGTGTCGGCGGTTTGCCTGAACTTGTAAAACATAACGAGAGTGGATTTATAGCTGAGATCGGTGACGTCGAGCGTATGGCGAAATATGCAATTGATCTATTGACGAATGAAAAAAAATATGCCCTCTTTTCAAAGAATGCACGAGAGCGCGCCGTACAGCAGTTCGATGTTTCAAAAGTAGTTCCGATGTATGAAAAACATTATCAAAATATTTTAGAAAATTAAAATGATTATATATTGTGCTGGTGCGATTAAGGGTGACACCTCTTATCAAAAAAATTATAAAGAAATCATTTCAATCGTTAACTCTCTGGGTCATACTGCACTATCAGAATTAAATTCTAATTTCAAACCTGCCTTCCCCCTTACGGATAAGCAGATTTATAAAAGAGATATTAAATGGTTGGAAAGCTGTCAAATGGTGATTGCCGAAGTTTCCGGAGCATCTTTGGGTGTTGGATTCGAATTAGCCTATACTCTCTATCAATTGAAAAAGCCTGTACTGGCACTATACAGCAGCGATGTTAAAAAAGTCTCGGCTATGATTTCCGGGTGCAATTCTGAACTTTTAACTGTTAAGCAGTATCATGAAGTTGACGAAATTACTAAGTGTGTAAAAAATTTTATTCGGAAAAATGCAGTTGAATGAAAAAGAATTTATAAAGCAGTATGTTGAAAAAATTATTGCAGAGGGAATAAAAAATTTTCCGGATGATTTTATTTCAACAGACAAATTGCAAAAGGTTTACCTTCCAGGCAAAGCTTTGCATCTTGGTGAAGAATTTTTCGGGAGTTTTGAAATACTAAATTCAGACGGTGAGTGTTTTCTACAAGTTAATGACTACAACCGTGCTAAGTTTCTGGTTTATTCAAACAAAAAATTGCCGGCTGAAATTTTAATTCCCGATGATGAAGATGAAATTAAAAAGTCAGTAAAAAAATATGAATTATATCTTGATAACATTATTAAGGATATTCGTTCAACTTTATCAAAAACGGGAATTGAAATCAAACACTCTTCAAACATTATTAGTGAAATTTTTCGAATGCTGAATCTGGTAAGATACTAAATGGCAATACCTGTAAGCGTAGAAATTATCGCCTATCTAAATTCTCTCTATGGAGAAGATGCATCAAAGCAATATCTTGAATATATCGAAAAAGACTACGCCGTTTACATCCGGGTAAATACTCTTAAAACAACTACAGAATTTCTTCGTAAAAAACTTTATGATAATTACAAAATTGAAACTGAAGAATTAGACTTTCCAAAGGGTCTGCTGAAAATTAAAAGCGGATTTATTTATGTTGGAAAAACTGTAGAACATATAATCGGGTTGTATTACATTCAAAGTCTTTCATCTGCAGTACCTGCGATGATATTAAACCCGACAGAAAATGATTTGGTATTAGATCTCTGTTCTGCCCCGGGCAGCAAAACAACGCAGATGGCAGTAATGATGAATAATCGCGGCTCGCTTCTCGTTAATGAATCACAAACTGATAGAATCAAAAGTCTGATATACAATGTTGAAAGAATGAATCTTATAAACACCGCAGTGATCCATAATAAAGGAGAAAATCTTAGCAGATATTTTTCCGGATACTTCGACAAGATTCTTGTTGACGCACCTTGCAGTGGTCTCGGCATTATGCAAAAGCGGAATGAAGTTAACAATTGGTGGACTCACAGACGAGCGCTGAGACTTTCAGACTTACAAATAAAATTACTAGTTGCAGCAATAAAAATGTTAAAGGTAGGTGGCGAAATTGTCTATTCAACCTGCACAATGACACCTGAAGAAAATGAATTTGTTATTGATAAAGTTCTTCATAAATATCCATTGGAACTAGTAAAGATAAATATTCCGTTAAAGACTCACGACGGGTTTGTTCAGTATGGGGGTCAGCACTATGATTCTTCACTTAAGTTTTCGAAGAGAATTATACCATGGGAAATTGACAGTGAAGGATTTTACATTGCAAAACTTAAAAAGATCGGCGAAACTGAATCGCCCGATTTGATTCCGATCCCTTATGCTTCAATAAAATTGATGGAAAGCAGCAATAAACTTATCAGCGATAAACTAAATTATCTTGCCGATCATTTTGGCATTGATCATAATGAATTTGACAAGTATCTATATGTTCAGCGAAATGAAGATTTATACATGCTAAATAAAGATTTTTCCGATCAAAGTTTTTCTTTGATGCGAAGATACGGAATTAAATTAGCTGCCTTCGACAAGGATGGGTCGTTGGTGCTTCAAACTCAAGCTGCTGAATTTTTAGAAAATGTCATTACAAAAAATATTTTTCAACTTAATTCAACTTCAGGATTAAAAACCTATGTGGAAGGGGGAACGATAAAAACCAAATCGGATTGCAGTGGACAATGTGTTGTAAAATTTCAGGAATATCTTTTAGGTACTGCTGTTATTACTGATAACGGGATTAAAAGCCGCTTCCCTCGCCCTAAACGGACGCAAGAAATTATTAAGGACTTTCCGAAATAATCAAGATGAACATTCAGATTATCGGCACTAAGAAGTGCAAAGAAACACAAAAAGCAGAGCGTTACTTTAAAGAAAGAAGAATTCCATTTCACTTTAGAGATTTAACTGAAAAAGGATTGGCTAAAGGTGAGTTAGAAAATATTTCCCAGGTAATTCCTTTAGATGATTTGATAGATAGAGAAAGTAAAAGATTTAAAGATCGCGGAATGCAGTTTTTGGTTTTTGACATTGAAGAAGAATTGTTATCCGACCCTTTACTTCTAAAAACACCAATTGTAAGAAATGAAAAATTGGTAACTGTTGGTTATAAACCGGACGTTTGGAAAAGTTGGATTACCTGAATGACTTTGCGTACCGAAAAGTTTGTCAGCAGACAGGTTTATCGGGAGAAGTAATCTATCAAATCAGTTTGAGATATTGATTCATTCGATGACTCACTCGCAATGACATTCTAAATTATTTATTTATCATTCTTATCTGTTCTGAAAGGACACGCAGGTAGATCTTCAACATTATATAAGTTAGCATCATCAGGATTATCCGCCCAAGCATATCTTACATATTTTGGGTTCTTAACTTTATCATTCCATACAATAATTTTATTATTTTCAATCAAAGCTTTAGCCCAAACAAATTTTTTATCTGCACCAGCAATTGCAAATCCCTTAACGTAACCATACTTATCCTTAACAACCAAACCTGATCCAACATTATCAAATGTTATTATCATTTTTCCTTTTTTGATTTTGGAATTTTTATACGTTGGTCCAGAGAAAACTATATTTTCACCATAGGCAATTTTCCTTGCAGCTAATGATAAACGCAAACCAACATCTTGTTTGTTTCTTGGATGAATATCATTTGCATTACCTATATCAATAATAACTGCTTGTCCTGTGTTTGGAATTGACAGTGCATCAGTTTGTGATTCTCTTAGAATCGCCCAACTGCTTTCTGAAGGCTGATTAACAGGCTGTAAATAATTTGCTATCTGAACAAACAGAAATGGAAAGTCTCCAACATGCCACAAAGCCCGCCAGTCATTAATCATATTAATAAATAATTTACTGTACTTGGGTGCATCAACAAAACTTGCATTGGATTCGCCTTGATACCAAATAACACCTTTGATTGGAAAATTTAAAATTGGATAAATCATACTATTAAAAAGTAAAGTTGGAATTTGATTGACTGCAATATCAGTTTTTTTAACTGCGCCGATTTTAAATTTCCAATTACCAGTTAAAGGTTTTACGAGGGTTAGAGATTTAAGGTAAACAGATGAAACGTCACCCCAAATTCCACCTGCGCCACCAGTATCATCAACACGGATACATAAAACATTTTTTCCTTCTTTTAAAACATTTGCCGGAATTTTATAAACTCTTGGTTGATCCCAGGCTTGTGTCATTTCACCAACTTTAATTCCATTTATCCATGTAATATCAGAATCATCAATCTTACCTAAACCTAATTCATATTCTCCTTGTGCTTCATTTGGAGTTAAATAAAAAGTTAATCTGTACCAGCCGATCCCGTCTAAACCATCGTATCCAAAATCTTCCCAATAACCCGGAACAACAATATTTTTCCAATCTGATTCATCCAATTCTGCTGCAGCCCACGATGGCTGATCAGCATTCATTCCTAAATCTACATCAGAAATTCCTGGAAACATTTTACTAAATTTTTCTAATCGTAATTGATAATCGGCATCAGCCTGATGTTCTACTTCTTCCATTAGCTGTCGCTGATCTTCGATGCCTAAAGAATTGCTGCTCATCCACGTCTCAATTCTGCTTCCGCCCCATGAAGAATTTATTAATCCAATAGGAACATCAATATGCTTCCTTAATTCTTTCGCAAAGAAATATGCAGTAGCAGAAAACCCACCTGTGTTTTGTGGATTGCTTATTTTCCAATCTCCTCCAGATAAATCATTTTGTGGTGTTTCAGATGAAGTGTTTGGTATATCAAATTGACGAAGTTTATTATCAGTTGATGATTGAATTTCAGCTTCAGCGTTATTTGAGTTTGCGACAATCCATTCCATATTTGATTGACCTGAGCAAATCCAGATGTCACCAATTAAAATATCATTGATGACTATCATTTCATCGTTTGAAGAAATAATCATTTCGTACGGACCGCCTTCTTCCATCAAGGGTAAAGTAAGTTTCCATTCACCGTTATCATTTGCGATTGAAGTGTATTCCAAATTGTTAAAACTAATTTTAATTGCTGCATTAACATCAGCCCAACCCCAAACAACAATTGGTTGATTTCTTTGAATCACCATGTGATCTGAGTAGAGCTTTGAGACTAATAATTTTGCTTCGGTTAGATTATTTAATGAAAGTAAGAAAATAGTGAGACTAGTAATTCTGATTAAGTAATTCATCTAAAACCTGCACTTTATAAGAATTGAATGAAATGTCTTGATTAAAATTAAGTAAATACTTCTAAATAATTTTCAATAAACAAAAACCCCGACTTTGTAAATCGGGGTTTTAGTAAAATGTTGAATCATCAAATAGATTGTTTCACTCTACCAAAGGGATACCTATGTCAGAGTACTCGCTCGCAATGACAAAAAAGAGATCAACTAAACATCATAATACAAACCAAACTCATACGGATGAGGTTGAAGCGCCATTGGCTTAACTTCTTTATCCATCTTATATTTTATCCAGGTTTCGATTACATCTTCTGTAAACACATCGCCTTTTAATAAATACTCGTGATCATTCTCCAAAGCTTTAAGAGCTTCCTGCAAACTACCCGGAGTTGAAGGAACATTTTTCAATTCTTCTGGTTCCATATCGTAAATATCTTTATCAAGCGGTTCACCTGGATCAATTCTGTTTATCACTCCATCTAATCCTGCCATTAACATTGCAGAAAATCCAAGATAAGGATTGCCTGAAGCATCAGGACATCTGAACTCAACACGTTTTGCTTTTGGCGATGATGAGTACATCGGAATTCTGATTGATGCACTTCTGTTTCTTTGTGAGTACGCAAGGTTAACAGGAGCTTCAAATCCAGGTACTAATCTTTTGTAAGAATTTGTTGTTGGATTTGTAAATGCAAGTAAGCTTGCTGCGTGTTTTAATAATCCGCCAATAAAGTATAAGCCCATTTCACTTAATCCAGCATAACCGGAACCAGCAAATAATGGTTTACCTTTTTTCCATAGTGAAGTATGAACGTGCATACCGCTTCCGTTATCGCCGTAAATTGGTTTAGGCATATACGTAACTGTTTTGTTATTCTTTTTTGCAGTGTTCTTTACAATGTACTTGAACATCAACAACTGATCAGCCGCTTTTACAAGAGGCATAAAACGTAAATCAATTTCACACTGTCCCCCGCTTGCAACTTCGTGATGCTGTGCTTCAACATCGATTCCGCAATTGATAAGATTTGTTACCATTTCATTTCTTAAATCCATTAGAGAATCTGTTGGCGGAACCGGGAAATATCCTTCTTTAAATCTTGGTTTATAACCGAGATTTGGATTTTCTTCTCTGCCGCTGTTCCATTTTCCTTCAACAGAATCAACTATATAAAAACTTCCGTTTGGTTGGGAATCAAATCTTACATCATCAAAAACAAAAAATTCTGCTTCAGGTCCGTAATAAACTGTATCTGCAATTCCGGTTGAGATTAAATATGCTTCAGCTTTTTGTGCAATGTTACGCGGACAGCGTGAATATTTTTCTTTTGTTGCCGGTTCGTAAACATCACAAATCAAACTTAGTGTTGGTGCTTCAACAAAAAGATCAACAAACATTGTCTCGGGATCTGGGATCAAAAGCATATCACTTTCGTGAATTGATTTCCAACCGCGAATAGATGAACCATCAAAACCAAATCCATCCTCAAATGATCCTGCATCAAAATGTGTAACTGGAACGGTAAAATGCTGCCACTGACCAGGAAAATCCATGAACTTTAAATCCACAAATTTTATCCCGTTATCTTTTATAAACTTGAGCACCTTTTCAATTGCTCCATTAGAACTTTTTGCCATATACTTTCCTTTATGATTAGTAATTAATTATTAAACGTTAATTTCAAAAGTTTCTTTTACTGTAGATAGAACATATGTGGTTTTTGTACCGGTTACTCCCTGCCAGGACTGAATTTCCGAGAGAACTTTCTCAAGCGCTTCTGTGTTTTTTACTAAAGCTTTTAGGAGATGAGAACCTTCGCCAAGTACTGCGTGGCATTCCAAAATTTCCGGCATCTTTTCAACTTTAGTAATTAAGTTTTTGTAATGCTTTGATGAATCCATCATTACAAGAATAAAAGCCATAATATCATATTTAAAAGCCTTACGATTTAGTTTTGCGAAATAGCCCTCGATTACTTTTTTGTCTTCAAGTTTATTTAGTCTTTCGCTAACCGAAGGAATTGAAAGTTTAACTTCATCTGCGAGCTCATTACGTTTCGTTCTGCCTTTTTTTTGTAAAGTGCGCAAAATTTGGAGATCAGTCTCGTCCAGCATAAAAAACCTTAATTATTTAGGAATGTTTTAATTATTGGTTTCGAATATAAGGTGAGACAAAAAATATTCCAAACTTATTTTAGTGTTTTCTTAAGATTTTACTAAAATAGTTGAGCCAGAATGAGATTTTGTATTATTTTTTTAGTCCAAAAGTAGTGTATGCGACACGCGATTTCTTTACTTCATTAAAAAGATCAAGATTTTTTTGCGGCCGCTCCTGAAGTTTATGATAGAGATGATACTGAATTGCGATATGATTTAGAGACTTTACTTTAACTCCATTTAATCCTAATCGAAATTCGATATCAGAATCTTCTCCGATTGATGGAGCTTCGTATCTTTCATCAAAACCGTTTATTGCAAGTAAGTCTTTTTTATATAATGAGAAGTTGCAGCCAAGCAATCCACGGTATTTTTTGTTGAATGTTTTTCGCAAAAATTTATTTCCTAAATAAAAACCCTTTTCCACATCATAAGATTTTCCAAACAATCCATCCTCGATAATTTTGATAAAGTGGTTTTCAAGAAATCCGTTTTTAATATTTTGTTCTGTTAGTTCATTAGTGACTTTTTGTGAAAGGTTTACTCGTCTTCCGGTAAGAGCAATTTTTTCCTGATTTTCTTTTAAGTGTTCTTCAACAAATCTGGAATGCGGGACACAATCGGCATCAATAAAAATTAAATAATCAGATAATGAAGTTAAAATTGCCTGATTTAATATTTTATTTTTTCTAAATCCTTTATCAGGCTGCCATATGTGTTTAATTCTAAAAGAATAATTTGAAGCAATAGATTCAATCTCTCTAACAACTTCTTCATCTGAACCATCATCTGCAATAATTAACTCAAAGTTTTTCTCGGATTGTCTTTCAAATCCGGCAAGTACAAGTTTAAGGTAGTGGATGTTATTATAAAATGCAGCAATTACAGAAGTGTTAATCATCCGAATTTAAGTCTTCTTTAATTTTTTTCTTGATGATTTTCTTTTCCTCATCTCTATCATAGGCTTTTGGATTTTTCTCAACCTTTGGTGGTTTTTGAGGAACAGGAACACGTTTCTTTTTCTTCTTTACAATTATTTTTGTTTTGTTATTTGACATTCAATTTACTTTATAAAATGTCATTCCCGTGAAAACGGGAATCCATATAATATGAAATAAAATAGATTCCCACTTTCGTGGGAATGACACATTTTCGGTTATCAGAATATTGCATAAATAAATGGAGCGAGTGCAGAACCCTGTGTAAGAATTATCAGTCCGCCAAGCAGTACTAGAAATAAAATGATCGGCAGCAGCCACCATTTTTTTCTTACCTTAAGAAATTCCCACAACTCTGATAGTATTGATAATTTGTTCATAAGTTTTCTTTCTTCATAATTTCTTTTCGGGAGAGCCGAGCCTCTATCCTACGTTATCAATTCTCTTTAGGGACAAGGCTTGCCCTGTCCGGTAATCAAAACTGTCTGTCATAATCTATTTGCTGTTTAACCGGGTTTTCTCTTTTCTCCCAGTATGTTGATGCTTTCTTATCAAATCCCAATGGCATAAACTTTTTACCAACTAACTTTGCAAATAATCCAATTGGTGTTAATACAATAGAATAGAGTATTGTTAAAATAACTCGCGACATCACAAATCCCATCATCAATGCAAGCATCATCCATAGCTTATGGAATGGACGCAACACCGGGATTGCAATGAATGCAAGTATAACAAACAATCCGCCAATGATTGAAAAATATATGAATGATGTTTTGCCTAAATACCATAAAAGTAATGAGATCAGAATCAGTACTACACCAACTGTAATTCCAGTTTTCTTTACTGCTTCATCTGAATTATCAATATACTTTAATTCATCTTTTAACATAGTTTAATCCAATACAAATTCTTTTTTCCAGTCGATGTCATTTTCAAGCGGTTTCTGATCTTCTTTGCTTAAAATATAATTACCAAGAACAAGATAATCCATATCAGTTCTCATAAAACATTTATAAGCATCTTTTGGCGTGCAGACAATCGGTTCTCCCCTTACATTAAAAGAAGTATTGATTATAACTGCACAGCCGGTTTTTTCTTCAAACTTAGAAATTAATTTATGGTAGCGTGGATTAGTTTCTTTATGTACCGTTTGAAGTCTTGCCGAATAATCCACGTGCGTAATTGCAGGTATGTCTGAACGAACAACATTAAGTTTTTCAATTCCCCATTTTTTATGTTCTTCGTCTGTCATTGGAATGCGACGTTCCTTTTTTACATCAGCAGTAAGAAGCATATACGGACTTGCTTTTTCGATCTCAAAATACTCGCTTACTTTTTCATAAAGCACAGAAGGAGCAAATGGTCTGAATCCTTCTCGGAATTTTATTTTAATGTTCATTGTTGCCTGCATTTTGGGCGAGCGTGCATCACCGATAATTGTTCTTGAACCTAAAGCTCGCGGACCAAATTCCATTTTACCATCGAACCAGCCAATAACTTTTTCTGAGTTTATTAGATTTGCAACACTTTCTATTAGCTGATCATCATCATATCTCTTTGCAGAAAGATTAAATGACTGAATAAATGATTTTATTTCTTCTTCTGAAAACTTTGGGCCTAAGTAAGATCCTTTTTGAGTATCTGTTTTATCATCAGCAGTTCTTGGTTTGTTGTGATATTTATACCAGCCAATTAAAGCTGCACCAAGAGCTCCACCTGCATCACCAGCTGCAGGTTGTATCCATATATTCTTAAATGGACCTTCGCGAAGTAATCTTCCGTTGGCAACACAATTAAGTGCAACCCCGCCAGCAAGACAAAGATTTTTTAATCCTGTTTCTTTGTAAACGTGATTGCCAAGTTTTAGAACAATCTCTTCTGTTACTTCCTGTAATGATCTTGCAATATCCATTTCCTTTTGTGTAAGATTTGTCTCAGGGACTCTTGGCGGACCTCCGAAAAGTTTATTGAACTTTTCATTAGTCATTGTTAGTCCCTGGCAGTAATTAAAGTACTCCATATTCATTCGGAATGAACCATCATCCTTTACATCAATCAAATGATCATAAATTAACTGCTTGTATTTTGGTTCACCGTAAGGAGCTAAACCCATTACTTTATACTCACCTGAGTTTACTTTGAATCCGGTGTAATATGTAAGTGCAGAATAAAGCAATCCGAGTGAATGCGGGAACTTAATATCTGCAAGAAGCTGTATATCATTTCCATCACCAATTCCGTAACTCGTTGTTGTCCACTCACCCACTCCATCCATTGTAAGAATCGCAGCTTTGTTATATGGTGATGGATAAAATGCAGATGCTGCGTGAGACTCGTGATGTTCCGGAAAAATAATTTTACCAGTGTAACCAAGTTTATCTTTAATCATTTCCTTCATCCAAAGCTTTTCCTTTATCCACAATGGCATTGCTTTGATAAAAGATTTTATTCCAACAGGAGCAAAAGCAAGATAAGTCTCAAGTAATCGCTCAAACTTTAAAAATGGTTTATCATAAAATGCAACGAGATCAAGCTGCTCGGCAGTTATGCCTGCATCCTTAAGACAAAACTCAATTGCTTTCTGCGGAAAATTATGGTCGTGCTTTTTTCTTGTAAACCTTTCTTCCTGAGCAGCAGAAAGAATCTCGCCATCTTTTACAAGACAAGCTGCGCTATCGTGATAAAACGCTGATATACCGAGAATGTACATAAATATTAACTTTTAAAAATTAAAACCAATCAATAATTATTCTTATTCTTATTATAAAAATACTTTTTATTTTTTATTTATAAAGCTATTTTCGTGAAGGTAAAACTATTTCAGATATGTTGATATAAAAATTTAAGAGGGAATCATTATTAAAACTCATAAAAAAGAATCGCACAAAACTGAAGCCGGACAAAAAATTGCCCCGGAGTATAAACCTCCGAAATATTATTACCTGTTTCTTCTTTTTATACCAATAGTATTTTTCGTAATTCTTGAATTATCACTCCGTCTATTTGGCTACGGTTTCGATAATTCTCAGTGGGTTAATGCTACAAAAGGTAAATTATTATTGAATCCGGAAATTGCGCGCCGTTACTTCTTCACAACCGAAAACCTTCCTTATTCTAATCAAGATGTGTTTGATGCCGTTAAAAAGAAAAATGCTTTCCGTATTTTTGTATTGGGGGGGAGCAGTGCAGCAGGTTATCCTTATTTACCAATCGGTTCATTCTCTCGATATTTGCGGCAGAGACTTCAATTAGTTTATCCTAATTCCACAATCGAAGTAGTTAATATTGCAATGACTGCCGTAAACAGCTACACCCTCCGTGATTTGATGCCGGGTGTTGTTGAACAAAAACCTGATCTTGTAATTATTTATGCCGGGCACAATGAATATTATGGTGCGCTTGGTGTTGGCTCGATGGAGTCACTCGGAACTTCAAGAACAATGGTCAATCTTATTTTGTACTTAGGTAGATTCAAAACCGTAGAATTGCTCCGTAATATTATTAAAGATGTGATGGGTTGGTTTAGTGATGATTCAAATATTAAAGAGAATGGCACTTTGATGTCGCGTATGGCAAAAGATCAATACATAGAATTTAACTCTCAAAAATATTCACTCGGACTTGAACAGTTTGAAGGAAACATGCGGGACATACTTGAGATGGCTAAAGACAATAACATTCCTGTGATGATGGGAACCCTTGCGAGCAATTTAAAAAATCAAAATCCATTTGTTTCGTTACAACGTTCTACCCTGCCTTCAGCTAGTGAAGTTTTTATTTTAGCTAAAGAGATGCTGCATCAAAATAAAATGCAGGAAGCGGATTCACTTTTCCGCCTGGCTAAGGATTTAGATGCTTTACGATTTCGTGCACCCGAAAAGATAAATGATATAATCAAACAACTCGGCAAGCAGTATTCGGCTGAAGTACTTGATTTAGATTCTATTTTAAACTCGGTTAGCCCCGATGGAATTATCGGTGATAATTTAATGACTGATCATCTTCACCCCACCATTGAAGGCTACAAGTTAATCGGAAAACTTTTTTATGAAAGAATGGAAGAAAAGGGACTGCTGCCAAAAACAACCGCTCGGGAATTATCAAACGAAATGCAGGATAGTTTGACCTCAGCCAATTTTTTATTCTCTGATTTTGATTCGGTAATGGCTGATTACAGAATTAAACTTTTAAAAAATGATTGGCCATTTATTCAAAAAGGAAAAAAGAAACTTCTCTCAGAAATAATTAATCGGAAAAACTTTATCGATTCGGTTGCCTACGATGTTGTAGCAGATAAAATTGCCTGGGAACCCGCGCATCGAAAAGTAGCCGACTATTACCTTAAAACAGGTAATTTTGATTTATTCAAACAACAGGCAGATATTCTGATTTCACAATATCCTGTTGTGGTTGAATACTACAATTTTTTAGCAAACGAGCTGCTCAAGATTAATAAATACGATGAAGCTTTTTCATACTTAAAAATCAGATATGATCTGCAGCCCGATGCCTTTTCAACAAAGTGGCTTGGCATTATCGACCTATCGCGAAAAAATTATTCTTCAGCTATAAAATATTTATCCCTATCTAAAAACTTCATCAGCAAAGACGATCAGTTACTGTACAATTTATCCGGCGCTTATATTGGAATTAAAGATTACAAATCAGCATTAACCTCCATTAAAGAGTGCCTGCAAATAACCCCAAACTACCCCGGGGCCAAAAACCTGCTTGCACAATTGGAAGTTGCAGTAAAACGAAATTAGAATTAGCCCTTTTAATTTAGTCTTATAATTCTACCAGCAGAAGTAAAGGCATAGATATAATTCGGCGACATATCTTTTAGCTCCAACGCATTGTTGCAATCTCTCAATAAAAATTTTCAATCAATAAAAAAGCCGGACTTATTCAGTCCGGCTTTAGCTTTATTTTATAGTAATTATAAAATTACTTAATCAACAGCATCTTCTTTGTAGAAGTGAAATCACCGGCTTTGATTGTGTAGAAGTAAACTCCTGTGCTAAGATTATTAGCGTTGAAATTAACTTCGTGAACACCGGCACTTACTTCACGATTAACCAACGTAGAAACTTCCTGTCCAATAGCATTGTAAATTTTAATAGTTACAAAATTGGTTTTAGGAACACTATATTGAATTAAAGTAGAAGGGTTAAATGGATTCGGGAAATTCTGAGCCAGGTAGTAAGTGTTTGGATTCAATTGAGGATCTTCAACACTAACTAAGGAAGAATAAGGATCAGATTCCTGATCAGTTTTAGTTTCAGCATTTGTCCAGGTATCAATTGGCATAACCCATGGGTTAACCGGGAAGCTGCGAGGAGCATCCTGTCCGATATAACGAACTCTGTATGCATCGTCACCGAAGCCAGCAGGCTCTAATGTCCAATTACTTCCGTTTTTCCATCCATATCTGTATTGGAATGAATTGAAGGTTGGGTCAACGATATCACCTGTTGCAGTATAGATAAGATCGCCATCCGGATCAGTTAAAACTAAGACCATCATATTATCAGTATCAACCCATCCCTGACTTCTAACGAAGGAGGGCTGCTCGCCAATCCAATATAATGTATCGGTAGCAGGATCGAATGGAACTGCTTGAAGATTAGGATCAGTAGCAGGAGTCATATCAACTCTGAACTCTACAGAAAGATTTTTACCATCTTCTATTACCCATTCAGGATCAACATCGTCATACCAAACTTCCGGGGCAACTTGATTATTTGTGCCTTCGAATGTGATATCTCTGTTTCCACCACCCTGCGATAATGGTCTTTCCCAGCCATCAACCCAGAGGCTGGCATCAACTAAATCAACATAGAATTTGTAATTCTGTGTGGCACCAATTTCTACCGAGGTAAATGGAACATCAAGGAAGAATTTATTAGGATCAATAACATCCTGATTCATTTTGGATCTTGCAGGATCGCCATCACTCCAACCGTTAAAGTTTCCTCTAACTTGAACTGAGTCAGAAACCACATCGAAGATTCCAATCTCTGCCATAACAGACATATCAACCTGGAATAAGATGTTTCCATCAGCAGTAATATTAATTACACTGTCACGGTCGAAATAATCTGAAAATGAACCGCCGCCTGCAGGAGCAGTAAATTGGCGGTTTGGATCACCTTCCCAGGTATCAGGGTTGGTGTAGAAGAATTTGAAATTGAAAACACTATCCACTGCAATACCAGTGAATTCGTAAGAGTAGATTAAGTCGGATTCAGGGTCGGTTAATACAACACCGGCGCCCCAGCCGTCAAAATCACCTCTCATCTGAACTTCGGAAGTACCGGGAGTAAATTGACCCTCGGCTTCCTTTACGGACATATCTACGTTAAATGTCACATTAACCTGTGCATTAACGACAGCCACTGCACCAAGTATTATCAGTGCAAATAGTAGCAGATTTTTTTTCATTGTTTATTCCTTTCTTTGTTTATTGGAATATTTTTTAGTTGTTTGTTTTTTTTCAAAACGCCAGACTTATACCGAAGCTGTGCGTATTACCTAAGAATTCATATTCTTGATAGGCATAATCTACTGAAATTTTTAGATATTCTAAACCACCATAATTAATACCTGCCCCGAGAGTCAATCCTTCCTGGCTATCTTCGAGGAACAAGGTTTTATAACCGGCACGAAGAAAAATTAATTCATCGAGCAATGCTAACTCGCCGCCAATATTAAGATATTGACCATTGTCGTTCGGATGAATTCCATCAACCGCTAAAGTTAATCTTTGGTCATCCATAAAATGAAAATCTTTAGATACACCAATCTGCAATCGAAGGGGGAGTTCAAACTGATCGGTTGCGTATCGTGCATCTATAGTTTCGTTATTACCGTTTACTGATGGATCGGGATCGTGCCTTACTAAAAGATCATCACCTGTGATTTGCATCTTCGTTCCGTAGTTTGTTATGCTGCTCGAAAATCTTACCCCGTAAAACGGTGTGGTAAAGATTGTCCCGATATCAAATGAAAACCCATCAGCACTTGAATTGTAAATGTCTTCGCGAATGTATTTGACATTCAAGCCAACAAGGAAATCTTCTGTTATCTGCCTCGCATAAGAAACTCCGAATGCATAACTGCCAGCAGTGAATTTTTCGCCTGTCCCATCGGGGAAGAATTCGGTCGTTACATCCATTTGGCCAAAATCAAGTGCCGTAACAGCAAATCCAAAAGTACCAATTTCGCCAGCAGGAATTACGAATCCGAAATAGTTAAGGTTAATATCAGCAAATAGTTTTGTGTAAGTAAACATACCTTCGTAAGATGGAATCAGCGCAATGCCCGCAGGATTCCAGTAAAGTGCAGACACATCATTTGATAAAGATGTAAATGCCCCTCCCATTGCATTTGCTCTTGGACCGATGCCAATGCTTAAAAACTTTGCAGCAGTTGTGCCGGTCTTTTTAACTTCTGTTGCAAATACATCTGGTTGAAATATCGCAAAAGAAAGTACAGCTAAGATTATTATTTTTAATTTTTTCACTTTTATACCTTAAAGTTTTATTCAATTTAAAAATTATTTTATCACAGCAAACTTGCCGATTTTTTCACCAATCCCGGGAGCCTCGATATGATAGAGATAAACACCGTATGAGATAGACAAATTGTCTTTTGTAAGCATATCCCAATCAGCGGTGCCGTTGTTGAACTGACTCTCGTGTTCAATTACATCAACTAGTTCACCATTGACTGTAAATATTCGTATAGTGCACTTGTTCGGTAGGTGAGTGAAATGCAATGATCGGGGACCTCTTCCGCTGTTATATGGATTTTTTGGTTCCCAAAGAGCAGTTGCTATATACGGATTAGGAACAACTTTAATATTTTCCAAATCTTCTTTTGCGAGTTGATTGTCAATTTGTCCTTCGTGAGCAACGAACCTAAAAATATCTGCAGAAAGAAAAGGTTTTCTCAAAAAGATTGAAGCCGTATCACCGCTAACAGGATAAAATTGTCCAAGTGTAGTATCAGGTTCATTGCCTAAATAAAACCACCATGTAAATATTAGCGAATCATTAGCATCTTTTTCTAAGAAAATAATTCGATCTTTTGCAGCACCATTGGTAGTTAATTTGCCGGGACCTCCATAAGTCGTATCGGCTTCAATAAAACCATATTGAATAAAATCATTTGTGCTTCTGTTAAACACTTTGAAGTTTACTGGTTTTGATGGAAAAGTTAATGTCCCGATTTTTATTTCGGAAGAAGATCCAAATCCAACATCTCCAAAAGAAACTATATAATCATTCGGAATAGCCTGCCCTCGTAATGACGGGTTTGGCCATACAAACGATTCGAATACAAATGCCGGTATATTTTCATTATTCCATTTAGTAGTCTCAGGATTTTTTTCAACTCTTGTTTCATTGTCAAATTTTAATCTGAACCCATCTACAAGAGGCTGCTCGACATTCGCGCTTACTGAATTGAACTTATCTATAACTACAACGTTATCAGTTGAGTCTTTCAACGTGTAAGATTTTGTAGTGAGAGTATCATCCTCAGAGAGGGCTGGGTTGCCAATTTTCAAAGTGTCTTCAAAGGATATGTAATAGACATGTCCATCTTTTATTTTATTTATATCTACAATGTCATAAGATATAGTGCTTGTAGTTGTCCCGTTTACAAGAGTAATATCACCCAAAGTTGGAGCGATGTATCCGGCAGAAGGGGCTTCAGGAGTTACACGCACAACATTGGGCCCAAGCTTAACCGATCCATCTGATTGCAATGAAACCCGCACCGGGCTTTCGGATGGGATAATATTCCCGGCATTGTAGCCAAAGTCATAAGAAACCAAAGCATAGTAGTAAGTAAAACCATTCTGTACGGTTGAATCTATATATGAATGCTTTAATCCGGAATCATTACCTAACTGATATTTGACACCATCGAAACCGATTGAGTCTAATCCCTGAATTCCATCAATGAGATCGAAGATAACAAGCGGGGTACGAAATACTTTTGAGCCATAAGCGCTTGTGATATCAAGCGGATCTTCAAACGCTGGATCGGTGGAACGATATATTCTGTATCCTTCAAAGTCATGCCCATTACCGCCAATTGCATCAATGTAAGCATCGAAGGAAGATTCGGCTACATCGTCCCAGTAGAGAGTTATTTTGTTATCTCCGGGTATTGCAGTAAGGGTTGGGGTAAGCGGAGCGTTAGCAAACTGATAATCGTTATTGTAAGTCTCCTGTGCACGTCCGCGCTTTTTTAAAATTTCAGCTTTTCTCAATTCGCTGTTAGGATCGGGCAACGGAGCATTTGCAAAAATTACTGCAAGAGAAAAAGGTTCGGTTTGTCCGGATTTTAATGGGAAGAATGAAGAAGAAACAAAAAGATCATATTCACCGGCGACTACTTCTTGGGGGTCGTAAAATTTTCCTGGAATCATAAAGTCAAACCACATAGTAGCATCGCTTTGAATATTTAAAGCGCCGGCTGCTAAGTAATCAGCATTGGAAATACCTATCTGATCTGTTTCTGAAACATCAGTTACATCGATATTGGGTTCACCGGGTAAACCAGTTCCTGCACCAGAGGTCGGCTTACCATCGTTTTCACCGAAATCACCTGTTTGAGGAACGCCATCAAGACCAACATCATCCGTTAATACATTCCAATCACCGTCATTGTCGACACCGTCGAATCGAGCTTCATCAACCATTTCATCAATTCCATCATCCATAAATTCATCAATTGCCCCATTGAGATTGTTATCAACACCATCAGCATATTTTTTACCAAGATCTTCAGCTTTAACATCATAAAGAATGACTTTGTCTGAAACTTTATAACGGTAATAAGGAGCATCAAGTGCGGCAGCGTCAATCATTGCTTGAGTTATAACCGGGCTGCCATCCTCGCCGTTGCCGTCATTATCAATATTATCTCTAAACGCCCGGCCTAAATCATCAGATTCAACCATTAATAAATGAACGATACCATTTTGAAGCGGATCATTTTCAGGATTTGCGGGCCATCTTTTCCATTGATCACCGCTAGCAAGATTAATCATGTCTGAAGTGACAACAGGGGAACCGGATTCGCCATTACCGTTATTATCGATATAGTCAGCATATTGTACCCCTTCCTGCTGATCAAAAACGATATGAGTTTTGTTTTCATCAATTAAGCCGTTTCCATTATTGTCTATCCCGTCTGTTCTTCTTGGATCGGCATCTGTGATTGAAGGATCGCTTTCACCAACTAACATAGCTTCGGTGACAATAGGTCCGAATAATTCGCCGTCACCATCGTTATCAATTCTATCCCCTGCGTTGCCTGGAGTTTCAAGAAAAGTTATTGAAACCATTCCAACGGGATCACTACCAAAATCAGGAGCGTGATTATCAGCATCACGAGTCCAGGCAATATCCTGCATCAAATCAAACTCGGAAATATCATCCTGCGAATCGCCGTTACCACCCACGAAGTCAGCATACCAAATAGTAACACCAACCTTATTTATATCTTTACTCCCATCGTTAGTGATGCTATTTAAAATGAATAAAGCATCTTCAACTAAAACCTGACTCCATGCAAGCACTCGTACATCGAGAAGAATTCCTAATCCTTTTCGAGTAAGATCAGTTTCATCGGGGAAGTAGGCTGTATATCTGCTGTAGCGATCGTCAGAAGCGCGGTAGAACATTTCCTGATCAGCATTAAATTTATTTTTTCCAAAGTAGCCATTCCAGCTTCCGGGCCAGCCGGGGTCAACTTCATCAACAAGTTTATCTGGCCAGAAGTCAGGCCATGTATCTTCATCAACACTTGTGGCTATTTCCTGACGGTCGGAGCTGTAATATCCGGGCACAGGTTCGAAGTTCCAACTGTTACCTTCGGGTGAAGTTCTGTAACTCATAACATCAATGATTCTTTGAAGATCGCCGTTATCATCAGTAACTTCGCCGCCGACAAAAATACCCTGCAGAGCAAGATAGACCTGTCCTGTATTTTTAGGCCATTCATAAGGAGTTTGTACAGAAATAGGAAAACTTCCGCTCTCTCTTCCTGTCAATCCAAAATTAAAAACAGAAGTACGAATTCGGTTGCCTTCCATTTGTCCTTGAGCACGAAAGCCCGGATCACCTCGCTCTTTACCGGGAATATGCTGCGCATAGGCACCGGAAGAAATTATTATCACTAAAAGTGTTAGTAAAGTTATTTTGATTAAAGATTTCATCAAGTTATCTCCTGAATAAAAAATCATAATTGTTAAAATGAAAATTCAAAACCAAGTTGAACCAATCGGGGCTCGCCATAATTCCATGGGAATCTAAGATATTCCTCAACTGAATTTGGACGGTTAGGGTCTTCACCAATGTTTTGCCCCTGTGTTGTATAATCAGGCTGCCCTGTATCACCAAATACATTTACAACAGTCCGTGCATCAAATAAATTAAATACACTCAAAAAGACATTGAGGTTGTAACCAAACACATCGAACAGCTTATTAATTTTTACATCAACTGTAAATTGATTTGGTCTGCGGCGGCTATTTCGCTGTAAGCCTGAGGAAATACCGCGATCAGCGGTAAACTGTGTAATGGAGGGTGTGTAAGGCAACCCTGTTCCGTATCGTGCAAGAAAACTTGCGCCCCAATCAGCACCACCGACATAAAAATTAAAATTGAGAATATGTCTTTGGTCCCAATCCAATGGCAAAATGAATAGAGCGGGCTCGTTATTTCCAAGCTGGGAGTTAAATTCATCTTCGGGGCTTGAGTTACTGCCGTCGGCTACTTGATAAGTGTATGAAATATCAAAAGAATAGTTATCAAGAAATCTTTTATTTACAGTAAGAGTAATTCCTTTTACGTTCGAATAATCTTTGTTGATGTATTTAGAATACGTAACAAGATTCCTTGTCGGGAAAAATGGTCCTGCAGTAATCCAATTACGAACGTCTTTGTAAAATCCTGTAACATCAATTAAAAATGTTTCCATAAATTCTTGTCTGAAACCAATTTCGTACATAACTGTACTCTGAGGTTCGAGATCAGGATTTCCGTAAACTCCATAGTTGCTTCCGGTCTCAGGAACTTTGTATGAACCATTGTTAAATAAGAATTGGAATGTCGGTATTTGTAAAAATTGTCCGTAAGAAAAATGTACCACCCCTGTTGCGCTTGTGGGATATGCAATTCCAAACCTTGGACTGAGCTGCCATTTTGGAGTTGATTTTTTATAAAAGAATGGTTCTCTTTCACTAATAGAAAGAGAATCCAAACCCGGTCTTAACGGCAGGTAAATATTTGGATCGCTTGGATCAACTAAAACATTGCCGCGTGCATCAAGATAATCCAACCTTAACCCGATGTTAATGATTACATTATTAAATTCAATTTTATCCTGCGCATAAGCAGCAAATTCGATTGGTTCGTTGGTGTATTTTGTTCTGTTCGTTGCGCTTTCAGAAGGAATTGCCGGGGAGAAGACAGAATCTTCAACTCCATTTGTTCTATGTGGTTCAAGATTGTAATCATCAAAATTTAATTTGTGATATTTTCCTTCTATTCCAATTTTCAGCAAGTGATTTTCCTGCACCTGGCTTGTGAAATCAATTTTACCAATTAAAGAATTTGTCTCGCGGAAAAACCTGTGAAGGTTAGTTCCTTTATCATGAAATGCAAATGAAACTGTGTTTAATGAGTCCGGATGTTGATATCTTGAATCGTATGGATTATCGTAAAGATATTCATTAAAGTCTTTAAAGAAATATGAACCTTTAACCGTATAGAATGTTGAAGAGGATAATAAATGTGTAACCGTTAAGGTAGTGTTATAGCTATTAGAAAAATCTTTTACATTTCCATCGGGAGTCCATTTCCAATCGTGCCCATAATTCTGAAAATCTTCTTTGGAATAAAGAAGTTCAGCGTTTAGTTTTACATCAGAAGCAGGCCAATAAGAAAGGTTCGCTTGACCGAGATATCTTTTGCTCCAATTCATCGGAACAAATTCGCCATCGCCGATAGAGCCGTCAACATTAAACTTTCTTATGCCGTATAAATATCCGTCATCATAAACATATCTTGCATTTGCAAAAAATGTTATGGCGTTATTAGTGAAAGGAATCGGTCCGTTCAAACTGCCCTGTAGATTGTAATTAGCTACTGGATTGAAATCGTCAACATGAGTGAAGTAAGAAGTGAAGTTGCTTGCATAATCGCTGCTGTAAACTTTGATGTCTCCGTGAAAGTCTCGCCCCCCTTCTTTAGTTACAGTATTAATAATGCCGGACATTGCATTTCCATATTCGGCATTAAAAGTTCCGCTGATAACCTGAAGCTCTTGAACACTGCTGTTGTCTATCTCAATACCCCGGCTGTTATCGTAGCCATCGGTGATTGAAATACCATTCACCCAGTAAGCAATTTCACTTGTTCTGCCGCCGCGAATATGGAAACTACCGTCTGCACCCTTAGTAACACCAGCTTGTAATTGAAGCACGTCATTAAGTTCGAGTACGGGGAGGTTTTCAATCTGTTCCGAAGAAACCAACGACTGGCTTGAGGTAATATCTTTTTTGATTAATTCTTTTTTGCCCTCAACAATAACAGCTTCAAGTTCAACTGCTGATTCACCCAATTCAAAATTAATTGTGCTTGTTAGGTCGATACTGACTTGAACATCCTGCACAAGTACTGCCTGATAACCAATGTACTGTGCTTTAATGCTATATTTTCCGGGCGGGATATTAAGTATCACATAATTACCATCAAGGTCAGTTGCTGCGCCGTAGTTAGTGCCTTCAACTGTAATATTAACAAATGGAAGAGCCTCGCCTGTAATTTTATCCGTAACTTTACCTGCAATCTTTCCGGTGGTTCCCGCAAAGGTATTGGAGTTAGCAGAAAAAATAAGAGCAAGAAATAATAGTAAACATTTTCTCATATATTACTCCTTAATTACGCTGTATTAAAAGTATAGTTTATAAAACTATACTATCCTAAAATATTAAAAGATGCCAACAGCTTGTAATCAATTTTGATTTCCAAACCATTTCGAATCTTATTAATATATTCATCTCTTAATTTAGTTCTTTGTTCGAAGATGAATGCATCCCGAACACTTTTTTTTATAATCGAAAACTCGATTGGCTTTGGATCTTTTTTGCCCAAAATTTTAAACAGTCCATAATAATTTTCAATTCTAACAGGGCCTATTAATTCACCAACATTTGAGTTAGTAAATGTCTCTTTCAAGTTTCCAAATTTGTCAATTGGTGAAAAACCAATTTCACCATTATGTTTTGCTGACCAATCTCTAAGCGAAAATTCTCGGGCAAGTTCACCAAAATCCTTTCCCGATTTTATTAAAACTAATAGACTATCACTCAGATCTTTTCGATCAACAATAATTTCCTGAAGATTTATTTCTTCCGGTAGTGTAAAATAATGAATATTATTTTTATAATAATCAATCAATTCTGAATCGGAAACAATTGCTGCATCGAGAATATTTGACAATTTAAATTTCAGAAAAGTATTATCCTGTAATTTCTTAATAGTTTTTTTAACAACCGAAACAGTATCGTAACCTTTTTTTAGTGCTTCATCATATAATCGCTCCTGAATAATCAGCCCTTCGATTACAGCCTTTAATGATTCGCGTGAAGTAATTTTAATTCGATGATAAGAAGGAATTTCAGAAATTTTTTGTTCAATCAAACTTGATAAATATTTTTTACCATCGTACTCAACACAATTTTTATCGTTATTGTTTTTGTTGATACTTTCTACTGTTGAAATTGCACTCAGGTTTTTCCATAATTCTTCAAGTGCCTGCTCATTAAAAATTACTTTGCTTTTGTCGTAAATCTGATTCAAGTAACTTCGCTCGAATGGATTTCTTTTGCGTAATCTTAAAGTCTGTTCAAGTTTGTTTTTTTTGGTTTGAAATTCATATTCGGTAAGTAATGGGTGGGGTTGTCTGTCTTCTAATTTTATTATACTGTAACCGCGTGCTGTTTTTACAGGCTTAGATATCTCTCCAATTTTTAGTTTGAAAGCTGCATCTTCAAACTCAGGATCCATATCGCCCCAGGTAAAATAACCAAGGTAGCCGCCGTTATTTTGCAGAACCGAATCTGTAAAAACCTGCTTTGCCAATGTGTTGAAATCAAATCCCATTTTCAGTAGATTGTACAAATTGTTTGCTTCATCTTCCGTTGCAGCAAACAGATGACGCGCAGAAATATTCTCATTTACTTTAACAAAGGCATCACGAAGTTCGGCTTCTGTGACTGTAATTTTTGCAAATACTTCCTGATCTTTCAGGAATGCAAGTATTGCCTGCTTGCGCACCCACTCCATTTCGTTATTGTATTCTACGTCGTTGAATATTGATTTGTTATCGTCATAATAATAAAGAATAACTTCGTTGGTCATATTATTTAGGATTGCTTCGCGGATGTAATATTTATCTTGCACTCCGGCGGAGATTAAATAATCAGTATATCGATCAGAAAATTCGGAGAGAGTTATTTGATGAGAACCAATAGAGGCTAATACAGGATTATCTTTTTTTCCTGTGCCTGCAAATAAATTGCACGCAATCATTACATATAAAATGAGGATCTGAAATTTCATATTTTATTTTGCGATTAAACGCATAATAAAATTTTTACAAAAAAACTACTTGTAAAAATTCGCTATCTGCTTTCTCCTGCTGTGCTTATTAAAATCTTGAACTAAAAAGTTAAACTTTGTTAAATGACGATTCAATAATTGCGAAATTAATAATTAGTTGCAAGGGAAAATTTATTTTATTAATGAATTAAAAAAAATCGCATCCAAACAGCCTTAATCATTTAAGCTGTTAGCTAAAAAAATCTTAAAATTTAATGAAGCTTTGGAGGATATAACTATTCAAACATCCATTGAGCGAAAAATTATTTTTGATTAATATATTCAGTCATGCCGCCCAAAACATTTTTAGCTTTAAAACCATTTTGTAACAGAATTTTAGTTGCAACTCCTGAACGATTTCCGGTGCGACAAATTACTGCAATGTCATTTGATTTATATTTTTCTAATTCTCCCAGCCTGCTTTCCAATTCCTGAACAGGAATGTTAATAACCCCATCAATTTGACCGAGCGGTCCTTCAAGCTCAGCCGGTGTTCGAACGTCGAGAATAATCAAATTCTCATTTGCTTTCATCTCTTCTTTTAACTGCTGAACACTCATAGAGTTTTGATCTTCTTGCTGAGCACATCCTAATATTTGAAAAAGAAAAAAGAATACAATTACTGAATTTAATGCTTTCATTTGTGCACCTTGAATTGTGAATGATTGATAACTAATTTAATCCACACATTCCAGATGCACAACCACCAGAATTTGGGATAGCGCAGCTTCCATCACTGCAGCCGCCGTAAGAATCGCTACCCGAATTAGCGACAGCAGCGCTAAAGGTCGAAAATAATTTTTTACTTTTATGTGAGCTGCAATTTGGGCAGGTTATTTCTTCATTATGATTTTGAGATTTATGAAATACATCGAATTTTGTTTTACACTCCTGGCATTGATATTCAAATACGGGCATCGAGAACTCCTTTCAAGTTTAAGTTTATTTTTCTTCATCGTTTAAATTGAGTAGAGACATTAGTCTATTATGAGCTTCTTCAGGTAATTCAATATTGTATTTTTTGTACCAATCAATAGTCACCTCTACAGTTTGAAAATAATTTTTGCAATTGACACATTCGTCAAGATGTGATTTTATCGCAATACATTTATCGGAATTTAAATCTTCGCCAAGACTTTCGCAGATATGATGAATCACATCTTTGCAGGTTACATCTTCCTTTTTCATTTTCTAAATGCCTCGTTAATTTCGTTTCGTAAAAATGCTCGCGCTCTGTGAAGCCTTGATTTTACAGCAGGGACGGAAAGTTCCGCTATTTTAGCCGTCTCTTCTGTTGAGAACTCTTCAACATCTCTTAAAAGAAAAACCATTCTATACTCAGGTGAAAGTTTACTAATTGCTTCATCTAATATTTTTCGAAGTTCATTATTCTCAGTACTTTTATATGGCACCGAAGACCAATCAACAACTTGTTTGTTTTCATACATTCCATCTTCGTCATCATCAAGCGAGATAAAATGGCGGTTCTTAAATTTTCTTGCCTCCATCAGACAGTGATTGGTAACAATTCTGTAAAGCCACGTTGATAGTTTGGAATTACCATCAAACTGATGAAGTGATTTTACAACACTTAGAAAAGTTTCCTGCATAATGTTTTCGGCTTTATCTCTGTCGCGGCAAATTTTAAATGCGAAGTTGTACACAGTCTTTTCATACATCTTGACCAGTGAAGCGAGGGCTTTCCTGTCTCCGCTTTTAGCAAGCTCAATAATTTTTATTTCATCCATACTTATGATGCATTTCTAAATTCAAAGATTCAATAAACATTGTTATTTATGTTTTCGGAATACCTATTTACTTTTCTATTTTTATACGAAAGTTTTTTGAGATTATTCTATTTCAAATATAAATAAAATTATGACTCTTAATAAGAAGACCTATGATCAGCTAAGGAAAAATAAAATCTTTGAGGGAATCTCTATTGATAGCACCGGAATTGATTTCAACCAGGAAGGTGTAAAAATATTTAAAGAAGGCGATATTATTTTTCAGAAGGGCGACCGACCTGAATTTATGTACCTTATTTTACAGGGCAAGGTTAAAATTAAATTTTCTGAAAGAAGTATTTTATTGAATAAATCCGATTTCGATTTTTTTGGCGAAAAAGAAATTACAGATAATACTCAAAGAATTTCTTCTGCAGTTGCAGATACTAATTGCACTTTTTATTGTATTGCCCCGCATTTAGTAAATAAACTTCTTGCTAGAGATAAAACAATCTCCGATAATATTCTTCTAAATAATCTTAAAAGTGAATCATCCGATATTTTTAATTCATTAAATCCAGATCCAAAACTGGATGTTGAACTTGAATCTGAACCTGAGCATGTACCTGATCACGAACTTGAACCTGATCTTGAACTAATCACTCCTCCCTCCCCCGAACTGGTAGAGAAGATTGATGATGGAATAATTACTGAAGTATCAGACGAAGCATTACTAAGTAATCGAGACGAAGAAATTCATTCATCATTAGTTATTGAGGAAGATATTTTAGATGATAATCAAGGGAGAGATCTTTTTGATATTCAAGAAAAAATAGAAGAAAATATAACTGAACCTTTTGTTGAATCCCTGCCTGAAAAAATTCAAATCGACCGGGCAGTTGAGAAAGATATTGTTATCAACGATTACGATGCTGACGGAGAAGAACGTGAGAAAAAATATGTCACGTTTATTAAATACAACTTCGAAACCATCCAGCAAGTTTTAAATAATTTTACTAATGATGATTCTTACAGCAGCAAAAATATTGTACATAGTCTGGCTTTTCTTTCTAAAAATATAATTTCGAGTACAAAAAAACTTTTTACCAATTCCCAATTCTTTAACAGTGAGATTCAATCGATTGACGATTTATTAAACAAATCTCTGCCTACGATTAAGGAAGCAATCTCCCGGAGTGATATTAAAATTCTCAAAAAAATAAAAACTGAGAAAAGTATAATAATTAACCAGGAAGACTTTGAAGTGGTTTGCCATCAGATTTTTAAAAATGCCTGCGAAGCAATGCCGCTTGGCGGAAATATTTTTATTTCAGTTGAAGAAATTGAAGACAACATTAAAATTAAAATCAAAGACGAGGGAAATGGAATTCCTGAATATCAACTCGAAAATATTTTTGATGAATTTTTCACTCACGGAAAAAATAATTCCGTTGGATTGGGTCTTTATCTTGCCAAAAAAATAATTGAAGATTGCGGAGGTTTAATCTCTGCCGATAGTGATCTCGGAGAAAGCACTACGATAATTATTAAACTTCCAACCTCTTAATTTTTTGATGAACTTTGTCACCATCCTTGGTCCTACCGCAACAGGTAAAACAAAATTAGCTGCTCAACTCGCTTTTCATTTTAACGGCGAAATTATTTCCGCCGACTCCCGTCAGGTTTATCGCTCAATGAATATCGGAACCGGAAAAGATTATGATGACTATTTTGTTAAGGCAGGGATGATACCTTATCATCTTGTTGATGTTTGTGAACCTCAGGATGAATTCAGCGTATTCGATTTTCAAGATTTATTCTATAAAACTTTTGATGGCATTGTTTCGAGGGAAAAACTCCCCTTTCTTGTAGGAGGAACCGGAATGTATCTTAGTTCGGTAATTCAAAATTATAAAATGAAAAAAATTAGTTTTAATTCTGAAGCTAAAAATGAACTTGAACAAATAAGTATTGATGAACTTCGTCAGTTACTTTTAACAACTTCCGGTAATCTCCACAATACAACCGACTTAATTGATAAAGAAAGAATTATCAAAGCTATTATCATTAATCAAAGCAATGATAAGCCGCTGTTGATATCCAAACAACTCTCTTCTTTAGTAATCGGAATAGCTCCACCTCGATCTGAAATAAAAAAAAGAATCACCCGCCGGCTGGAAAAAAGATTAAGTGAAGGTATGGTTGATGAAGTAAAAAATCTTTTAGAAAAAGGAATTACACCAGAAAGATTAAATTATTTTGGACTCGAGTACCGTTACATCAGTTTATATTTGACTGGAAAACTAAATTACAATGACATGTTTCAGAAGCTTAACAGCTCAATCCATAATTTTGCAAAAAGACAAATGACGTGGTTTAGAAAAATGGAACGGGAAGGCGTT
>DAOLIQ010000015.1:0-51865 GCA_035328465.1 Ignavibacteriaceae bacterium
AATACTGAAAGGGTTAGCGTATGGTAATTTCTTTTATTTGCCGCCTTAATAAAGACAGCAGCAAAATGCTTTGAGCTTTATCATTATTTATTTATTTTCTTAATATAATATTGTAAAAACTAATAATTAACTAATTATAAACTGGGGAACATCATTTACTATTTCATCCGATTTAACAGTTGATTGACTATTTTGTAACCAAAAAGTTTAAAATTATCTACTAATCCTTATGAATGAAAAACAACTTGCTGGAGAAAAAGCAGTCGAATTTATCACTGATGGAATGACAGTTGGGCTCGGAACAGGTTCAACAGTTTATTTTACAATTATGAAACTCGGTGAATTAGTCCGAACCGGTTTAAGAATTACTGCTGTATCTACTTCAGAAAAAACGACTAAACTTGCCGAAGCGCAGGGAATAAAAATTTCCGACTTGAACGAAGTTCAAAAAGTTGATTTAACAATTGACGGCGCTGATGAAGTTGACCGGGACTTTAATGGTATTAAGGGAGGAGGAGGTGCATTGTTGTATGAAAAGATTGTTGCGCTTAATTCAGAAAAGGTAATTTGGGTGATTGATTCATCAAAACTGGTTCATCAGCTTGGTAAATTTCCTCTGCCGGTGGAAGTAGTACAATTCGGCTGTCAAAAAACTTTTGATAGATTCACTGCTCTCGGTTTCAATCCTGTTTTCAGGATGGATAAACAATTTCCTTTCTCAACAGATGCAGGAAATTATATCATTGATCTCCAATTGGGCAAAATAGAAAACGCAATGAAACTTGAACAAATTATTAATTCTATTCCCGGTGTTGTAGAATGCGGACTGTTTATCGGAATGACAAATACGATTATAGTTGGGAGAAATGGTGATGTTGAAATAATTTTAAAATAAGAGCCTTTACTTTTTTATGGTAAAGGCTCCGAGCTGGTAGGTTGACAGGTTTGCTGGTAAACCTTTTTTATTCTGTCTAAGGATTTATTTGGTACTTAACTTTTTAATCTGATGAGAAACTTTTCGCGAATTGAAGAAAGCAAGAAATCCCAAAGCGACGATGTATGCTAAAACCCCTATTTCGATTGTTGACATGGATGACTCCAAAATTATGTTAAAGTTGAATAATTAATTTTGGATTGTAGTGACAAGTTTAATGCCACTGAAAACTATTCAATTTTGACAATTTCGGTAAAGTTTATTACACAATGGATAATTTTGACATGTAATGCTTGTAATTATTACAAGCAAAATTTTCCGCTTTGATTTTTTGATTGGTTTGAGGCTTTCACCGCTCGGAATTATTAGTTTAAACCACTCTGTTTAAGAGGAAAATAAATTCCTTATTTGATAATGAACTGTTGGAAATCTACAATCTTGGAAAATGTAGTGTTGCTTTTCAGTTCAACTATTTCACCGGGTGGAGTTCCGATTAATTTGGTGGGTGAATAAAAGGCAGGATTGTCAATAATCTTATTTTCGGAATCAATAAAATCCCATCTGCCAAAAAAACTATCACGCAAACTATCTTTTAACAAAATAGTCGCTGAGAATATTAAATTTGGATCAAGGTTGCTGTTCCAAATTACTCCGATAGCTTTTATCTGTTTAATCTCAAATACGGAATTAATATCTTGCTGCTTAAAAGGAATTTCAATCCCATCTTGCTCTGATATTAACTTATTCAATCTAGTCTGAGTCTTTACCCTTTTAATATTCATTTCATCAAAAATCTTTTTTGTATCAGCATACCTTTTTTCTGATTGAGCTTTGATAAGTTCATTGTTCAATTTAACAACTTCAGTAATATCTCCCTTAGCACTGTTATAAATTTGGGCTAACGGTCCATCTTTTTTTTGTGAGCAGCCTGTTATCAATAATAGAGTAAGTATGAGCAGAGAAAAAATTTTAGTCAAACGATTCATACAATTCCAATTTTGTCCTTTTAAAATATTGATGTTAAATATACGGGAATTATTTTGAAGAAAACAGCCAGGATTTATTTGAATCAGAAATTAAAAATTATTTTACTAATAAAAGTTTTTTTGTGATATTAAAATCACCCGCCTTCATTCGATAAAAATAAACTCCGCTGCTAAGTTGCGCACCATCAAACCTGACAGTATAAAATCCTGCAGGCAATTCCTGTTCAACAAGGGAAGCAACTTCCTTACCGAGTACATCGAAAACTTTTATTTCGACAAATTGTTTTTCCGGAATTTGATAATTAATAAACGTAGTTGGATTGAAAGGGTTGGGATAATTATTACTTAAGAAATATTGATCAGGAATTTCTAAGTGCTGTTCGTCAAGTGAAGTTACATAAACATCGTTCTTTTCACCGGGTGTTCCATGACCGGATGAGGCAGCCCAGCTCTCGGATGATGAATTATCAAAGTTAGGATTTTTAAGTGATAGTGTTGGTCCGTTACCATTTGGCTCTGTTGGCCATGGATATTCATCATCAAACTGAACAGAATCTATGACATTTCCGGAATTATCAAATAATCGTACAATATCTCCGGTGGAGGAAAGACCAAAACCCAGATCGCCGACGACCTTATTTACATCAGGAAATAAAATATTGAATGCAGCAGTGTCCCTGCAAATTATCAAATAATCATCTGAGGGAATTTGAACTCCTGAAGGAATGATGTATTCATGCGAGTCGTCCGAATCTTTTATTACCCAATTTGATAAATCAAACGGAATTGAAGTATTATTATAAATTTCAATCCAGTCTTCAGTGTCAAAATCTGCCGCTGAGCTGTAATTAATTTCATTAATTACAAGCGGTTTCTCAGTTGAATCAATTTCAAAAACTGCAGACAAACTTAAATTGGATGTAAGTGTATAACTTATCTCTGCTAAATTGGTGTTAACATCCCCCTCCCATCTAATAAATTTGTAACCATAATTCGGAATGGCTTTAAGAGTGATCGGGATACCATAAAAATATTGTCCGAACCAGGGAAATGTTTCTACAGAAATAGAATTAATTTGGATTTTACCAGCTTCAGGAATTGAAGATTGAATAAATACAGGGCCCATCCCCTGTAAATTAAATTCGTTAATAATAAACCCTCGCATAAACCCAATTCTATTGGAAGCAAATTGTCTCATGCCTTCAATATTGTTTTCCCAATCAAAAACGGACTCAGGCCATTTTAATTTATGTCTCGATATTTCCTGTACCAGCGTTCCCCGAAATTGGTTAATAAGACTTATTACCCTTTCGGAAAGGAAGGTGGTATTAAGATGATCAGCAAATGTATTTATGAATTCATTTTTAAAATCAGAATTCAAAGTCAAAGTGCGCAGCAAGAAAGTTGACCATGGGGGATTAGGCCATCCGGGTCCATTTGGTTCTAAGGCAAATGCAAGTGTGTTATGTCTGTAAGCGATTGGATCAAACAATCCAAAACCAAAATCAGTATCAAATAATATCCACTTCCATTTGCCGAGAAGAGACTGCGAACGCCAAAATTTAATATTGTTTCCGGGCCAGTCTGTGTTGTCAAAATAAATCTCTGCAACTTCATATTTAATAAAGTTTGAAACATCCATCATCTTTTTTACCGAATCATAATTCGATTGAATAGTAATGTCTTTTGTTTCTAAAAAATTTAACAAATTTTGATAATCGGTATTTGAGCCTGCCAGGGCGTAGGATCCATCAAGCTCAAGAAGATTAATCGAATCTTTATCTACATTGTTATTGTCTGCTATGAAAGCTTCATTTACTTTTTCACGAATGTTATGAATGCCCCAATATTCACCATTTAAAAATAAAACAGCAGGACGATACGCCTGATGATCTAGCCCAATGTCCTTTACAAGTGTCTGCAATAATCCGTCGCGAAACATTGAGTAACCCCAGTCGTTGCCCGCATTACGCAAAACAATTGATTCAAAGCTTGATATTGGTTTATCATTAAAGATTCGATAATCAATTTTCTTATCACCGTAAGTGTCGCGCATAAAAATAGCAAGTGATTTTTGTGCCTGCGCCCTACTCCAGTTACCAAAAATTTTTACGCCAGCATCCACACTGAAAGCATTTGTACCATCGTTCTCAAACATTTCGATATGAATTGGACGCTCCCAATCCTGCCAAAAATTCGCACCAAAATACGGATAATCCGGCTCAGCACTGTCGCCAAGTACATAAATCCCCCACTGGTCATCCCATAGGTTAAATGGAGCAGTGGAGATAGAGATTACAGGCAATTGTGTTTCAAAATTTATTATATAGGAATTTGTAATGGTTTTGCTGGGCAGCGCACCATTAAGATAACACACCGCACGAACAACGGAAGTCTGTAACACGCTTATAGGCATTTCGTAACGATTAGAAGTATCGCCGGGAATTGATCCATCGGTTGTGTAGTATATTATAGCTCCACTATCCTGTGAGCTTAAAGTTAAAGTTACTGGACCGGAATAAAATCCGCCTGCTGCTGAGAAGGATGGTGGACTTGCAATAGTAGTATAACCTGATGTACTATTTGACAAACCAGGTGTTGGTTGTGTAAAATAATTTAGATCATTTGATCCATCGG
This sequence comes from Ignavibacteriaceae bacterium, assembly GCA_035328465.1. Lineage (GTDB taxonomy): Bacteria > Bacteroidota > Ignavibacteria > Ignavibacteriales > Ignavibacteriaceae > JADJEI01. The sequence goes on from DAOLIQ010000015.1 coordinate 4,558, forward strand.
GGAATCTTCCTAGGGAAATGTCAGTTGGGATTGAGGAATAAAATACACTATCTACTGTTCCTCCGAGGGGCGAAGTTAGAAATAATCCTCCACCTTGGGAATCAAGTTTAAAATTCGTATGAAGCATCGGAAAATGAAACTCTAATAAATCGGAGGTCCCTCGCGGTTCGGCAGGTGGATTTACCATACCAAGAGTTAAAAATGGTATCAGACTCAAGTCTGATGAGCTTGTACCGTAGTTATGTACTTCAATTGATAAAACATTTTCGCCGGGAAGCAGTAAGGATTCAATATCGGGTAAATAATATGAAGGGGGCTGCAATCCTTGATACAAAAAGGGCTCGATAGCATTATCCGCCCACTGATTCCATACTGGAAAAACACCAGGCGTTCCTATGTTTGCACGTGCAATTTCAACTCCATTTAAGTATGCAACAAACGCATCATCATAATCAACGTGCAAAATGGCGTATTTGATATTCGATAAATCATCTACATTAATTTTTTTCCTGACAAAAACTGAAATTACATTTGAAGTAATAGTTGAATCATCACCATCACCATATCCAAAGCCGCTTGGACCCTCCAGCCACGATTGATCATCAAAATTTAAATCCCGCCAATTTGAAGGAGGGGCAGTTACTGCGGGATAATAACGCCAGCTATCACCTTTGTCGATAATAGTTTCCCAGTGGTTGGCAAATTCATATCTGTTTTTCGCGGAAGCAAACAAATAGATATAATTTTGTGGAAACAATTGGACTTCAGGAAAAACCCATTTGAACTTGTCTGTCGAATCATCGCTTAAGCCAAAATTGAAAAGAGATATTGTATCAACCGATGAATTAAATAATTCGATCCAATCAGAGTACTCTCCATCTTCATCCTTAATTGTCATTGAGTTGGAGGGCATCAATTCGTTAATAAAAATATTTTGGGAGAAAACTTCACCCGTGCAAATTGTAAGAGAGAACAATCCCACTAAGTAATAATAGTAAATGCATTCTACTAATCTGTTATTTTTTGCGGCATTATTCATTTTATTTACTATAAATATATTGATATAGGAAATCAATACATTTTAATTATGAAAATCAATTTAGTGTGAATTGAGCTGAAAGATTTTCAATCATTACTTTAAACTCACCTGCTTCAATGATTCTTTTGTTGTCTCTTCCTATAAACGATAGTTGATCCGGAGTAATAGTGAATTCTACTACTTGACTAACCCCAGGCTGCAAAGAAATTTTATTAATCCCTTTTAATTGTTTTACAGGTCTCGAAACCGAACCAACGATATCTGAAATGTAAAGCATTACTGTTTGTTTGCCCGATTTTGATCCAGCATTTTTTAAAGTTACCGAAACTTTTATTTCTTCACCTTTATTAAAAGATGTTTTATTCAAGGTTAGATTTGAATACTCAAACCTTGTATAACTCAACCCTGAGCCAAATGGCCATTGAGGGTCGTAAGTATTCGAATCGAATTCTTCGATTGGTTTGTGGTCATAGGTTGTAAATCCATTTGTATATTTTGGATATGAGAATGGAAGCTTGCCATCAGGGTTATAATCGCCGAAAATTATATCTGCAATTGCACGTCCACCCTCCATGCCCGGCAGCATTGAGACAAGAACTGAATTCATCCGGGGTTCAATTCTGCTGATCACTCGAGGTCGTCCTTCAAGTAAAACTAAAATTATAGGTTTACCGGTTTTAGATAATTCATCAGCTAATTTAAGTTGTACATCATCGAGTGTAAGATCATTTATATTGCCTGGCGATTCGCAGTAAGCTTTTTCGCCAAGACACAAAATTACTGCATCAACTCCGGCAGCTTTATCTACTGCTGTTTTAATATCAATTTCAGAATTGAATGTGGTTCCCGGTTCATAAATAACATTATTGCTTCCAACTTTTTTCTGCACAGCTTCAAGTACTGTTAATTTTTCCTGCGGATAGAGCGATTCTTCGTCACCCTGCCATGTTATTGTCCACCCTCCATTCATCACTGAAAGTAAGTTTGCGGTTGGTCCGGCAACTAAAATTTTTATTTTTTTAGAAAGTGGAAGAACGCCGTCTTCATTTTTCGTAAGTACGATAGACTCGTGAGCTGCTTGTAAATTTATATCGGAAGATTGAATTGTTGCAAACTTTTTTATCAAAGATTGATCCGGATATGGATTTTCAAATAGACCTAATTCAAATTTTACAGTTAAAATTCTCGAAACTGCTTCATCAATTCTTGTCATTGGAACAGAACCCTCATTAACAAGTTCCAATAAATAATTATAAAAGCTAAAATCATACGGCACCATACTCATATCTACACCAGCCATAACAGCCATACGTACAGCATCCTTTGGCGATACGGCAACTTTATCCCGTGTGTAAAGACGGATAATGTCTTCCCAATCAGAGACTGTAAATCCTTTGAAGTTCAACTCGCCCCGCAGCACTTCAGTCAGCCAATGATAATCCGAATGCATCGGAATGCCGTCAACTTCAGAAGAATTTATCATAATGGTTTTTGCCCCCGCCTTAATTCCGGCTTCGAATGTGGGAAGGAAATATTCCCGCATCATTCGTTCTGAAATCCATGCTGGGGTTCTGTCCTTTCCATTTATAGGGAAACTGTAACCAAGATAGTGTTTAAGGCAAGTTGCTATTTTATTTGGTGCGCCGATATTATTTCCTTGTGCGCCTTCGATATAACTACTGCCGATTGAGGAAGCAAGGAAAACATCTTCACCAAATGTCTCCCAAAATCTTGGCCACAACGGCTGTCTGCCTATATCCATCACAGGATAGAAATCCCAGGGAATTCCCGATGCTCTAACTTCAAGAGCGGTGATTTCGCCTGATTTCTTCATCAACCATGGATTAAACGTAGCTGCCATATTTATTGCTTGCGGAAAAAGTGTTGCGCCTTTAGTATATGTTGCACCATGAATTGCATCGATGCCATAAAGAATAGGAATGCCAAGATTGGTTTTTTTTGCAGCAATATCCTGAATCTTAGTAATTACTTCGTGCCAGTATTCTATTGAATGAGCTACATCATAAACGTTTAGAATTGAACCTACATGGTATTTAGTAATTGCCTCATCAAGTTTTTGAAGATCAAGTTCGTGACTTGTGTTTTTAGTACCTTGCGTTTTTGAGACTGCTTGAAGAGTTATCTGGGTCATCTGCCCGATTTTCTCTTCCACTGACATTTTTCCTAAAAGTTCTTTTACTTTATCCTGAATTTTTTCTTGATCAATTAACCTTTCGTGTGAGGAGTTAAATCCGACAAAGAAAAAAATCGTAAATAGCGATAGTAGGTATTTTGATAATTTCATATTTAAATAATTTATTTTAATAAAATAATTTTTTGTGTGTGAGTTCCAAATTTTGAGCGCATTGTTGCTAGATAAACACCCGAACCAATAAGCTTATTGAAGTCATTAACAGATTGCCATTCTATCTGGTGATAACCAGAGGCAATCTCACCTGCATCTTTACTATAAATTAAATTACCAAGAATGTCGTACACTGAAAAAAAAACAGGACTTTGCTGAGCTAGATAGAATTTTATAATTGTTGAGCCGTTAAAAGGGTTGGGGTAATTTTGTTCAACTATAAATTGGTTCGGTAGATATTCTGATTGATCCATTAAACCAGTAGTGTTTTGAGTAATTACTATTCCATTCAAAAGACCATTATCAATTTTGGCAGCAAAATAAATTTCAAGTATTCCATCATCAACACTAATATTGGTAAACGGGGCATCATAGGCAGTGTGACTTCCAACGAGCTGGTAAATGTCAAGATTAGTTAATACTTTATTTTCTTCGATATAAACATCAAATTTTCTTTGACCGGTTGATGTAAAGAAATTCTCCGAGAACATCAGCTTAACATCGTATTTACCATTAGGAACGCGAATTTGATAATTGACACTTCCATTTATTTCAGAGTGATAGATATCATCTTCAGTTGTTCCATTAATTTGATAAGAATTCGAATACAAATTTCCATCCAAATACCCGTATTCATTTGATTCACCCCATTCATGATCAGCCAAGTACCCAAGAGCTGCAACTCCACCGCAATTAATTTTTATGGGAAATTGAAGTTGTGAAGCCATAATCAAGGTAATCGCACGTGTGATCATTGTGTTGGGTGATATGGCTCTATCTTTAATGTTTTGAACAATTATTGTTTTGGTTGAATTTAAATCCAAACCCGTCACACCAAGCTCGACCCCTTTAAAGTCCGGTAATAATAACGCTGAATTTATTGTAACATCTGAAATAAAATAATTAGAAACAGTTTCCGCAGATGCTTCGTCCAATTCCTCGCTGAATGCAACAACCACTTTTGATTCGGATTCTCCTCTTGCGAATAAAACAACAGGGGGCTGCACATCAGTATAACCGATATTTGTTTCTTTGGTTAAGCACAAAATTAATTTTCCATCCTGAAAAACAGCATTCTCCTGAATAAAGTCGCAGCCATTTCCTTCAAAAGTATGAGTAGCTTTATCCCAGCGACTTGTATCCCACGAATCAAACTCATCAGTCCAGTCGTGAGTGAAATTATTATCGGTACCATAGTCGCCGGCTCCGGGGGTGTAAGAGTAGTAGCTTACCCAATCATAAAAAGCAAACGCCGGAAGTGCATCAGGATTAAAAACACCTGCCCAATTTTCATAAGTTGGATTCCAGATATTCATCATGATTTTTTGACCTTTAGTCAAAGTCTGAATATGTGCGCCAGTTTGCCGAAGTACTTCGACGTCATCAATGAACCAAGCCACATAATCCGGAGTCCATTCAAAAGCATAAGTATGGTAATCAAGATGGGGGGAAGAGAAAAGCGGATAATGTCCGACATGATTAGCTTGTCCGGGTGTGATTGTGTTAAATTGCACATCGTTAGGATATCTACCGAGAATTTCAACATCAATCTCATTCCAGTTTTGACTGCCGGCTTCATCGTGATATGTGAAGAAAGAAGATAGCATACCTTCACGGTGAGCCGATTTTATACTTGCCTCAAACCTTCCATAAGTGTATGCTAATTTGGTTCTGTATTCCGCACCTTTATAAATTTTAGCGTTGGAATTTATACTGAAACAGAATATCAATGTTAAAACAGATAAAAACTTTAGGTTTGACATAAAATCCTTTCAAAAAAAAAATCTCTCCTCTGTCCTAAAAATAATTAATCGGCAGAGGAGAGCAAGGAACAACAATGAAAAAATTAAAAATTTATTCCAATATTAAATTTTTGAATATTATTCAGGCGACCAAAATCCTGGTAAGCGTAATCGACTGAAATTGCTACATTACCAAGCAGGCGTTGTTTTAATCCGAATCCAAGAGAAAAAGATTCTTCCGAGTCATCGAGAAATAAAGATTTAAATCCGCCTCTGATAAAAACGAAATCATTAAAAACATATTCAGCACCAAGATTTACGCTTTCAAAATTATCGCTGAAGTGCATCGCATCCACTGATACAGTAATGGTATTATCTTCGATTTTTAATGGTTGATATGCAAGACCAACTCGGAAATTTAATGGGAGATCCCACTCATCAGTTTGCAGCTCAGCCGGAATACTTCCGTTGTTGCCCGAGCTTCCCGGATCGGGGTCATAAAGCACCAGCGCAGAAGTCCCGGTCATTTTCATTTTTGAACCAAAATTAGAGATTGACATACCAAGCACTATACCATCAAAGGGGGTGACATACTGGACACCCATATCGAGGGCTATTGCATTAGCAGACATTTTCCAGATATTTTGGTAAATGAATTTCGGGTTGAATCCGATAGCAAAATTATCAGTTAGCTGAATTGCCCAGGCAACACTAAAGGCAGCATCTGAAACCGAAAATGTTTCGCCGGTACCCTCGGGCTGTTCAACAGTAGTAACATCCATCTCACCATAATCAGACATTGTAAGACTCATTCCTACAGTGCCAAAGTCACCGAGGTTATAAGTCATTGCCATAAAATTATAGTTGAGATCGGCAAACCACTTGGTGTGATCCACTACAAAGCCAAAACCCTCTACCTTGGTAATTCCGGCAGGGTTCCAATAAAGTGCAGTTGGATCATCAGTCACCGCAACGAATGCACTTCCCATAGCCGTGGCACGTGCACCTTGGCCGATTGAAAGAAATGGAGCTGCGGTTGTTCCTCTTTTAGATACACTTGTTAAAAAGCCCTGGCTGAATAAAGAGGAGCTGAGTAAAAGAAATAGTATAGATGTAATTATTATTTTCATATTCATTCTCCGTCTTATTTAATTATCGCAAATTTGCCAATCTTTTCACCAACGCCGGGGGCATCAACATGATAGACATACAATCCATAAGCTATATCCATGCCATCTTCAGAAATAAGATTCCAGGATAGTGCGCCATCAGTTGGAGAAGAATCTTTGTAAAGAGTTTTAACAAGTGCACCGGCAACAGTATAAATTCGAATCGTACACTTTGCGGGAAGATTGATAAAATCAATTCGTCTTTCACCGCGCCCGGTTTGATTTAGATTTCTTCGCTCCCAACTATTCGACGTGATGTATGGATTAGGAACCACTCCGATTTTATCGAGATCATCTTTTGCTTTAGTATTATCCACTTGGGATGATTTAGTACTAAAAGTAAAATAATCTCCAGTGTTAAAGTATTTATTAGTTGTAATGCGGAAAACATCACCTGCTTCGGGGAACACAGTAAATGGTACTCCGATAGGTTCGAACCAACCAATCTTCCATGTATATTTCGTCGATGATATCGTCTCACTTGTTTCGAGCAGCAGGATTTCATCACCAAGATTAAAACTGCCACTTTCATCATTATCCAAAATTTCTACACCAATATCGTATCCGCCGGTAATATTGCGTGCTATAAAATTTATCGGAATGTGAGTGAATCTTGTTTCTGCTGTATAGTCGCCAAGAAATTCCAATTCATAATCGGAGGGCCAGGCAAAATCCTTGCTTCCATTGTTATCATCCGCCGAAATAGGCATATTCAAAGTGCTGAATCCGGTTACCCATCCTGAATTTTCTTGATCTACTGAAATAGAATCAGGATTATTTATTATTACCGATATACCATCAAATGGGGTTCCAAGTTTGCTCCCGCTAAAGGAGGCAGAATCTATTTCTGCAAAGATAGTATCTATAACTCCGTTTAATTCTCTGGTAAGAGTATAAGATTTAGTTCGATAATATGGAATAGTATCAATGGCGGAAAAAATAACTTTATATATTGCCCCATCCTTAACCTCAGCTTGATTTAGCAATACTACATCCATAGAACCTGTACCTAACCCTTGAACAACATGAGTAAGATCACCATTTATTTGCGGCGGGATATAACCGCCAACAGGAGCATTTGGAACAAGAACGGCTGTATTTATATCTACGAAATGAACATTGCCGACTAAATCTTCGGTGATAATTTTCGTGTTTTCAGAAGGGATAAGTCCTTTAGTACCTAATAATGGATCACCCTGATCATAAGCAACAAGTGCATAGTAATATTTCTGTCCATTGACTACATCCTCATCAATATATGAATGCTGCAAACCGGTTTCATCCCCTCTCCAAAAATGCGCTCCATTTATTCCGACAGGATCTGGTCCTTCAATCCCATCCTTTAGGTCAAATTGTGCGATTGGTTTCCAGTACTTCGGCTCACCTTTAGAATCAGTGATTGTTTTGATATCCTCAAACTCAGCTTCCTGACTTCTATAAATCATATAGCCTTCAAAATCCTTTTTATATCCGAGTGTAGGGTCCCCCTGTTCAAATCCTAAAAATGGATCGCGGGATTCTTCTGAAATACTATTCCAGAATAGAAATACTTTTTTATCACCGGCAACCGCAGTTAAGGTTGGCTTATAAGGCGGCTTGGCAAAATTATAATTTGCATTATAAATTTGTTGAACAGTTTCTTTATTAAAAACCATATCTTCGTAATCAGTTCCGAATACAAGGGCAACCGAGAACCTTTCACTTGTATTTATTTTAAGCGGGAAAGGACCCGAGCCAAAAAGAATTTGAATATTCGAATTTTTAATTGTTGTATCGAATGATGCATAATTCATTTTTTCCCATATTACATCATCATTCTTTGGCCAGATTGCCGTTGGTCCTTTGTTTGTTAACCTTTCAATGGCAAGACTTGTCAAACCAATTTGATCAGATTCATCTTTATCAGTGATGTCAAAATTTGGCTCCCCTAAAGTTGGAACTCCATCACCTTCGCCAACATCCGGATTAGTGTATTGAGGATCGAATGGACCAACACCATCCTGCCCAACGTCGTTATTAAGAGGTTCATGTTCTTCTGCGTCCCAAACACCATTTCCATTTATATCAAGGAAGGGAACCCAATCACCATCATTATCTATCCCGTCATCTCTCTTTTCATCTACCATTGGGACGCCATTTATGTCAGTATCCTCGTCGTCATTAATTCCGTTAAAAGAGTTTCCCGGACTTTCGAGAAATGCATAACCGACGTAGCCTGTAGCCCATTGATCTGGCGGTGCTTTGCCGTCATTATCAAAAGCAAAAGCAAGATCCAGTATGGTACTGTAATTAGCGTTATCGTCACCATTGTCATCAACACCCCCCACACCTGTATCACAATAAAATCCAAAAAGCGTGGAATCATAGTCAGCATCGGCAAGGTTAAAAATTTCATAATGCCAAAAAATAATATCTTCGGCAAGTACATGAGACCATTGAAAGCCTCTTGTTTCAACTCTTATTCCAAGTCCACCTCTTTCGGGTTGAGATAATATTGGCTGGTATGAATAAGGGGGTCTAAAAAATTCTTTATCCTTAGAATCGTCATAAACATAAAAGGCTTCAACATCAGCGTTAAGAACATCTCTACCAAAATACCCATACCAAGAACCATCCCATTCGGGTGTAATTCTCGGCAGCGAACGGGGCCAGGTATCGGGCCAGGTAGAAGATTTAGTACTTATTGCTGGTTCTTCTGAAGAAGGATTCGCATAACCTGGCACAGGTTCAACAACCCATAGCTCTCCGGTAGAGGGATCTATATCAACTTCCTCTCGATAAGAGGTCTGCACAGGGTGAATGACCTGATTATTACCGGGGGCAATAACTTTTGCAGTTACGATTGGAGTGCAACCATCTAAATAACTATGACCTGTACCTTTTGGCCATTCGCCAGATGGTCTATCCGGCCAGGAGCCAACCTGTCCATCATTTCTAAAAATCGTTCTGATTAGATTTCCATCAAGAATACCCTTTTTACGATAAGTTTTGTCGCCAAGCGGATCGTCTCTATATAATTGTGTTTGAGGATCAACTTGTGCAAGCAAGGTGGTGGAAAATATTATCAGGATTAAAGCAAGTAAAAAATTGTTTTTCATTATTTAAGCTCCATATAATTTAAAATCCTACTCCAAACCCAATTCTTATTTGCCTTGGGGAAGAATAATCTGTAGGGACTTTCAAATATTCTTCTTTGGTATTTAGTCCGAAAATTGTGCCTGTGTATTCCTCGGCGGCAAGGTCGATTCCTGCTCGCCCGGTTGAGGCGCTAACTCCATATTCATTTTTAATATCAAGCACATTGTAAACTATCAAATAAGTATTAAAGTACAGGCCGAAAACATCAAATGTTTTTGTTGCTTTGAGATCAAGGTTAACAATTGATGGTTTTCTTCCGTTGTTTTCGAACCTGAGTCCTTTCGTATAACGCGGATCAACTGTGTAGGGGGAACCGGTTCCATAGTTGAAAATAAATCCCACACTCCAATCGGATAAATCTCCGATTGTTAAAGAAACGTTAAGTGTAGAGGATTGATCCCAATTTAAAGGCACCAATTTTTTTGTTTCTTCAACGGGAGGGTCAGATTGATTATTGTAGAATAGTTGATACGGATCAGAAGCATTGCCTTGTGCAAGCTGATAAGTATAATCAACCTTAGCACTGAATAAATCAGAATGTCTTTTTTCAATTGTTAAGATTAAACCTTTTACATTTCCATAATCTCTATTAATGAATCGACCGTAAGTAAAGCCTTCGTAGGTTTCTAAAATTTCGAGACCCAATAAATTTCTTATATCGCTGTAATATGCAGTAATGTCTGCAGAGATGTTTGGAAATAAAATTTGCTGTAACCCTATTTCATACTTAACGGTTTTTTGTGCTTTGAGTTCAGGATTGCCAATTACATTATTAACTCCTGTGGTTTGATCTATAATATATGCGTTGTTAACGTAAAGATTTTCGAAACTTGGTATTTGAAAAAAGTGACCATAAGAAAAGTGAATCGCACCTTGATCAGAGATCGGGAAAGACACTCCAAGTCTTGGACTTATTTGCCACTCAGCTTCTGCTTTTCTTGTTTTATTTGCGTTTGGAAAATTTGGATTATTTAATGGGTTTTGTAAATCTACTGGGAGTGTAGTGTTCGAGTTAAAATAATCGAATCTTACACCGGCGTTAATAATCATAATATCATATTCCATTTTGTCCTGAATGTAGCCGGCAAATTCATACGGTCTTCTTAAATAATAAACATGTTCTGCGGTACCTTGCTCGCTGTAGCCCGGGGTGAAGATCGCATTTCCGAGTGAGTCTATTTGACCTTCCGTCAAATTTCGCATGTTCTTCCAGTGATTCATTATTTCATGAAATCTTGACTCAATGCCTAATTTTATTTTATGTTCTTTATTCAATTGTGATTCAATTGCGAACATTGCGAGGTTAGATTGTGTATATCTATCATATCTATCTGTTTCATTACCGCCATAATTAAAAGTATAACTTGAAATAGCGTTGTGTATATTTGGATCTACATAGCGTGGATCAAGTTCATCGGGATATAAATAGCCCCAATATTTATTAAGGTTGGAACTGAATTTTAAAGTTGCGAAAGTGCTCTGCGACGGGAAAAAAGAAATCTGAAAATTATTTATCGCACTTGTTCCGTAATGATTTTTTGATCCGTCAGGAGCAAGCCGCTGTGCATGATTGTAATATTTATTCCAGGTGTCATCAAAGAAAAAGCTGTAGCTGAATTTCCAGCTTTCGAGATTATAAGTTAGTTTAGCATTAAAGGATTTCTTTTCATAAGGATTCATTGAAACAAAAGCACCGTCACCAGTATTATTATTAATAAAAATTTCCGGATGGTTTTCATCAGGTATTGTCGGAGGAAGATCGCCAATGTTATAAACCCGTTTGCCGTAAAAAGCGCCGTCATCAGAAAAGAATCTTCCTGTTGCAAAAAAAGTAAGTCCATCTAAAAGTTTGGTGGGACCGCTTAAACTAAATTGTAAATCCTTTGGTCCGCTTGTATTTACTTTATTTAGGTTCCAGAAAATGTCGGTGTGATCTGTAAAATAATTTCCAATATATGCTGAAGCAGTGCCTTCATAATTTTGAGAACCATCTTGAGTAACAATATTAACAACTCCTGAGAGCGCCTGTCCGTATTCAGCATTAAAAGTTCCGCTGATAACTTCAATCTGCCTGATTGAACTATTCTCAACCTCAATTCCAAGTGAACCGTTAAAAACATCATTAACAGGGATGCCGTCAACAAGATATGCTACTTCATCACTTCGACCACCGCGAAAGTGTCCATTAACAACCCCTGCCTGAAGATTAACAATTGCCTGCATATTCTCAACGGGCATCATTTTAATATCTTCGGAGGAAACAATAGTGGAAGTGGAAGTTAGATCTTTCGTTATCATTGGTTGTTTTGCTTCTACAACAACCTCACCAAGGGTAATGGCTCCGGAGTTTAATTGAATATCTATTTCAGTGGTTAAGTCAATTTTTATGTGTACATTTTCGATTCTAACTTTGTTGTAGCCAACTGCACTTACGACTAAAGTATATGTGCCGGGAGGTACATTATTAATGTAATAATCTCCTTCCAAATCTGCAGCCGCACCAAAATAAGTTCCTTCAATAATAACATTTGCACCAACAATCGATTCACCTGTTTCCTGATCTGTTATCTTGCCCCTCACCCTTCCCGTAGTTCCTGCAAACAGAAATTCAGAGAAAAGAAGAAGTGAAATAATAACAGCGATCAATGAAAATTTAAACGAAATATACTGTAATTTTCTAGTCATACTCTTGCCAATATTTTCTTATTTAATCATATTAAAACTATTAAGAATAAAATAAAAGGCAGTCCCGTTTTTCAGAGACTGCCTTCATCATCAAGTTACTTCATTAGAATCATTTTTTTAGTTTCTGTGAACGAACCGCTTTCTATCTTGAATAGATAAACACCGGAAGCGAATGATTCGCCATTAAAGTTTACAGTGTATTGCCCGGGTGCTTGATTAGTATTAACTAATTCTGCTACCTGACGACCAAGAACATCATAAACTTTTAAAGATACATTACCAGATTTTTCAATTGAGTAATGAATCTGTGTAGTCGGGTTGAATGGATTTGGATAATTCTGTGACAAGCTGTAATTAGTTAGTACCTGTCCGTCATTTCCTGCATCCAATACCCAATCTTCTGCCCAAGTGTATGACCACTTATTTGGATGCTGCCAACCCACATCCTGATTTGTTGAAGAGTAGAACATAATACCTTCACGTTTTGCAACTGGATCACCGTCATTATCATTAACTCCAAAATCAACAGGGACTCTCATACCTTGAGTTACATAAATTCTATCTGTCTCGGCATTCGGGTCATTTCTTTTTGTTGCAAGATCACTCAGTAAAATTCTTGCTTCAACTACATAACCTGAAGGGAATTTTTCACCAAAGTAATAATTTTCCCCTTCGACAAGAAGCGAATCATAAGAAGCTGTACCGTCATCATTTCTGGCAAGCTGTTCGTTAAATCTTAGATGATAGTCGGGGTTGTTACCGCGTTGATAAGACTGATGCATAGAACCCTGCCAATTATATAAACCTAAGAATAAATCTGGAGCATCAAGTTCCCACGATCCTAAATCTGGATTTACAGGGAAGAAAACATCATCATCTACATCAAATGCAACATATAGATATTCCTGATCGATTGCTAACCATGCAGAAGCGGAACAATCATCATCATTGTCAATTGTATATTGCGGGTGACCGAAAGGATCGGTATCACCAGCATACATTTTGAACTCCTGGATACCTGCCCACTCCCCTAAATCACCATCAGCAACAAAGTTTGGAGTATTAAACGAGAGAACGGCAATACCATAAGCATCGTTTGTTGTACCGCCAGAGAATCCGGGTTCGCCAACATTGCCTGCAAAATCGGTACATACAATTGCATAGTAAAAAGTTACAGATTCATTTACTTTAGGAGATAAAAGTAAATGTTCATAAACCTGAGTATCTTCGAGAATATTCGATGCAATTAAATCAACACCTGGAGCTGTAATGTCTGTAATAGGATTATTGCTTGCATAAACATCATAATGTTCACCTGATTCTCCAGGAACATCTGCCCAGGTTACTAAGTTAGTATTTGTGCCGGGAAATACAGCTATTGATTGAGGCGCAGGAGGCGGCTCGTGATCATCAAATTGGAAACCAGATTGTTGAAGAACATCGAACAAAAGAGTTCCTGAAAGTTGTTCACCTTGTGTTCCGTATTCGTTTCCTCCACCCGAAAGCTCAATTTTCCATGCAACTATTGAGGTAGGGTTAAATTGTTGATCACCTTGCGGATTCCACCAGGGCTGGGCAAAACCGTCATTTGGGAAGTGCTGATGCCCGTCAGGATCCGTCCAGATCAAACCGGTATCTAATGGCATATAATATCTTGTCCATTCCGAAGCCTGGTCAAGATCAATTGGAATTTCACATACCCAATCTTCATTTGTTCCTGTATTATTTTCGATAATAAAGAACCTCATTGTTAAACGATCGTTAGTTCCAACATGCGGGGTTAGGTTTTTGATGAAGATATCTAAAGCAGTTCTGTTTCCAAAACTATCAGGAGGAGCTACAAGGTTTCTTTGCATGTTAATGTAACCGCCCCAGCTTTCGGAACAGTTAACCGTATAATCTAACTCCATAGAACCTGTTCCTTCAACATAGTCCGAATTGTTATTGGATAATGTAGCAGAACCGGTAAAAGGATCAACTACAAAAAAGTCGGATGGAGTATCATCAAACGTATGAAGCGGAGTATAACGATTGCCAACTACTTCCAATCTATCTAAAAGGATAGAACCTGAGGCAGTTGGAGGAGGTGTTCCGCCGCCTGCAGTTAGATAAACAAAAGCCATTTCAAATCCTTTGATTTTATCAAGCTGTAATTCCTGATCACCGTCTCCAAATTGAAGTACAAAACCTTGTGTGTTATCATCACTTTTCTGAAGGGGCATTAAGACATTTATCCAACCCCCGGATACGTCAGAAAAATCTACTGCGGTATGATGCAGCCATAAATCTCTCTCTCCTGCTGCATTAATTTCAGCAAGTTTAAATTCCATGAAAAATGTACCATCCTGGCTAAATGTAGTTGGATTGGTAACTTTATACCACAGACTTAGATGAGTGCCGGAAGAAAAATCCAAATAGGGCAAAGCATCTGTATTGCCGGGTACATATGTACTCCTCACTCCGTAACCACCCCAGCCTTCAGCACCTTCTATACTATAATCTACTTTCATTGATCCCGTGCCTTCATAATGGTCGGGATCATTGGAAAGGTTCATAAAACTACCGGTACCATTAGTAAACCAGTTGACATTCAATTCGGGCGGGTCAAGAAAAAAGGGCCCAACCGCATTGTCGAAATTTTGAACGACCCATTGTGCCTGAGAGATAGACACGACGGATAATATGAAAAGAACAGTTAAAAATCTTTTCATTTTGTTTCTCCTTTTGTTTGTTAAAGTTAGTTATTTATTATTTTCTGTTTAGTTCCATAAACTCCAAACGCTTACAACTATCAGTACTATCACCCCTGACATAATTAGATTCATTCTAATCTCCTTAACTTTCTTGAATGAAGGAAAAGCAAGCATTAGCTCTGAAAAATTTTCGCTCAGTGAAAATTGCAATCTATTGCTCTTCATTACTTCTCTTTTCCTAAATATAAAACTTAAACTAAAAATTAAACCTGCGCTGATGATAAATAGAAAAATGGCGAAGTGCAAAAAGTTTATTTGTACAACCCAGTTGAAAATAGGATTATCAACAACGTTCCATTTGATTAATAATTCGGTGAGCAATCTTCCCAATCCGATAAACTCTCCAATAACTAATGTGTAAATAGCAGCCTTAGCATTAATATTTTTAAAGAACATTCCAACAAGAAATACTGCCGAAATAGGGGGGGCAACAAATGCCTGCACTGATTGAAGGAATAAATAAATCTGTGAGTTAAGCATTTTCATCAAAGGCACAGTCAAAATAGCAGCCACAACAATTGCAGTGCTCGCAAGCCTGCCAACCAGAACTAATTTTCTATCGCTTGCTTCGGGATGTTTTAATTTATAAAAGTCATTTGTAAATAAAACCGCAGTGCTGTTAAAGACGCCGGAAAGTGAAGACATAATAGCAGCTAATAAGCCGGCTATTACTAATCCTTTAATTCCCGAAGGAAGAATATTTCCAGCAATCAAAAATGAATAAGCCTCATCGCCGTTAATTTCAGGATAGAGAGCAACGGCGATGAGACCGGGAACCACCAATACAAAAATAGGAAACACTTTTAAGAACGCTGCTAACAACGAACCACGCCGTGCATCATTCAAAGATTTTGCGCTCAAAACTCTTTGAACAATATATTGATCAGTACACCAGTACCAAAAAGCAATAATAGGAGCACCGAAAATTATTCCTGTCCAGGGATAGTCCGGATCGCTGACAGGTTTGAACATGTTAAAAAAATCACCCGGCAGTTTCTGCTCAAGTCCGCTGAAACCACCCACCTTATCCAATCCAAAAAACAACAGAGCACTTGCACCGGCAATCAGCACCAGACCTTGAATCATCTGTGTGCGCATTACTGCGTTTGCTCCGCCAATCACGGTATAAAGGCCTGTTATCAAAACTATTATAATTGATGAAGTATAAATGTTCAATCCAAAAATATTATAGAAAAGCAGTCCGCCTGCAAAAAGTGTAACAAGAATTTTAGTGAGTAAATAAATTAAAATTGAAAACGCTGCAAAAAATTTTCTTATCCTTCTGTCAAATCTCTGTTCTAAAAATTCAGGCATTGTTATTACGCCGGACTTAAGAAATATCGGCGCTAAGAACCAGCCCAGAAATATTAAAATAAAAATTGCCATTAGCTCGAACTGTCCAACAGCTAATCCTCTTGCAGAACCTGAGCCCGCTAACCCGATAAAATGTTCACTCGAAATATTAGTAGCAAAAATTGTAATACCAATAGTTACCCAGCCCATCTTTCTTCCTGCAAGAAAATAGTCCAAATAACTTTTATCTTTTTTCCTCGATGAATAAAATCCAATGCTCAATACTACTATCAAGTAGCCAAACAAGATTAAACCATCGAATGTGCTAAATGTACCGATCAATTTTTGCCAGAATTGTTTTTAATTTTTAAGGCAGAAATAATGCCAGCTAAAGTTAATCAGCAGAATTGATATTTATTCTTTTTTTATAGGTTTAGTAAGTAAGAACTACAATTGCTTATTAAATTGATAAGCAGAGGTTATTATTTTGATAATGAAACCATGAATTAAAATAAATTTTTTCGCTAATAGAATTAATAAAATAAATGCGTGTAATTTGTGATTAAAATTTTTTGATTTAATTAATTTTTCGAAATTGAATATACTGCTTCGCTGAGTGCTCCTCATTCACTTAACTCAAGCAAAGAATTAAGTGGCAGCGGCTTTATAATAGAATTTGCACTTGCATTTGGTCTCGGATATTATTCCTGCTTTTCGGTTATTAAAGTTGAGGCTTTTGATTTTCATCGATGAATTTTAACATTACTAAAAAGTCCCGCTGTAACTGCGGGAATTTTTGTAAAGAGTTCCTTATGCTTTTCACTTCATCAATATCATCTTGCGTGTGATTGTCTGCCCATCAATTTTTAATTGATAGAAATAAACACCGCTCGATAATTTATAAGCGCCGTCTGAAGTTGATAATTCAACTTCATAAGCACCAGCCGGTCGAAATTCGTCAACAAGATTTGCAACTTCATTTCCAAGCACATCATAAACTTTTAATTGTACGAACGTTTCTCGCAACGTCCCTACGCTTGGGATATTAAATTTAATTATTGTAGATGGATTAAATGGATTTGGATAATTTTGAGAAAGACTGAATTCAGCGGGGCGCAATTCTTCTCGATGCTCATCAACATCATTCACCCACCCTGTCTGCTCATAAATATAATTTGAAAGATTTTCACCCATAACTAAATGATGCCTTACACGCGGGTGTTTTGTCCATGCCGGATCGAACGGGAAAAAGTAAGTATCAAGGTTGCTATCGTCATCATTGATTTTCATATAATCAACAGCGCTTTCAATATAGCCGGGCCAGGGTGAGCCTTCGCGCGTGGCATCCATACTACCGAGCGCACAAACAATAAAAGCATCGGGATGGTGCTGCCTTATCAGCCGGACAAAATCAACATAAGCCATAACAATTTGCGCCGAGTCAGGGGTGGGGTGAATATTTCCGATAAGCCAACTGTCATTTTGGAAGAGATTTATTACAACGACATCTGCTGGGAAAAGATCAAAGTCATAAACGCTGTTAGGGTCTTCGGGATTAAGTCTATAATAATATTCAGGCATAATTAAATCAAACCAGCTTATTATAATACCTATGCCGCTTTTTGCAATGCACATATATTCAGCGCCGAGCAGCCTTGAAGCAATTGCACCGTAAGCGAGAAAATTATTTTCATCTGCCGGGTTATCATCCCCCATGTTGTCGGGAGCTTCATTTCCATAACCGCACGTGATAGAGTTTCCATAAAAGACTATTTTATGCTCAGGTCTCGGGTCGGGCGGCAGTATGTTTTTGCCGTTATCAATTTGAATGCCCTCAAAAATAGTTGAACCGGTAGAAGCCTCGGTTCGCCTGAAAAGGAGCATGCTGTGCCCGGTATTTTCGAGTGTACCGGAAACAAGATAGATATTACTTCCTGCCGAACAGTTTATTAGGTGGGGGTTATCGAAATCATTATCAATATAAACATCGTAGAATGAATTGCCGGTTTGATCATTCAGCATAACAATGAGGAGGGAGCCTTCAAATTTTGCTTTTACATAAGTGCCGGGCCAAAAAAATACAGGTTGCCCAGGATCAGAAAAATCAATCCTTCCTGTGTATTGAAAATTAGAATTGTCGGCGGTTATTGTGTTAACCGCCAGCAATTGTGAGAAAGGGATAACAACAAATAATAATAAAAAAACAGCATAACGCATTTTAACTAAGGTCATTGGGTATCCTCAAAAAATTTTAATCGAAATTTATTTTAGTAAGATCATCTTCTTTGCCTGAATAAAATCTTCAGTTGATAAATTATAGAAATAAACTCCGCTTGTAAGGTCAGAAGCGTTAACATTAACTTTATAAACACCTGCGGATAATTCTCTGTTTAATATTTCTTTAACCAGATTCCCAAGTATATCGTAAATATTTAAAGAGACGAAACTCCTTTTCTTCAAACCAAATTCTATTTGAGTATTCGGGTTAAAAGGATTAGGAAAATTTTGTGCGAGGTAATAATCCGTTACAATATTTTCTTCATCAACATTAACGAGTGTGTTGAACGAAGTGATATTGGACCAATCGGACCATTTCACGTTATGATCACGATACTTTACACGGTAGTAATATTTTTCACCGCCTGAAAGTAAGGAAGAGCTTAGTTTCAATTTTGTCAAATCAATACCGGCATTGCGGTCAATTGGATTGAAGTTTGCATCAACTTGATAAATATCGGTCCAATGCAGCATTGAATCAACAAGAACAGTAGTAAAATCTTCAACATCAGAAATTTGAATTCTTGCTGTCATAATCGAGTCAGCATTTATTGGGGAAGTATTAAATGTAATATCTGCTGCCGAAACCTCAGGTGGAAATGAAACAGGTGCTTCGGGAGCGGGCTGATTAAATTTTCTGTACCAATGATCCATTGCTTCAATATCTCTTTGAAGATTGTCATTCCCGACGCTGTACATTGTTGATTCGTAAGTTTTGTTGGCGATATCAATTTCAATAAGTTGAAACATGTGATGATCGAGAGAGATGTGAACATTTGAGTAATCATTATTTAAATAATCACCCCAGAAATCTGTGTAACCGCCGCCGCCGCCGCCAATGATAGTTCTTAAATCGCCGTATGCATTGGGGTCTAAAGTTTCAACTGTGCCGCGTTCATAAGCGTGTGTATGTCCATTAGAATGTTGTACAACTTTAGAATATTTTTTAAAAATGGGATATAACTCATCGCGAACATAATCAACTTTCCATTGTTCAAAAGTCATACCTTCTCCCCAAATTTCACTCACTATAAAATGATGCGTCATTGTAAAAACGAAATCAACCGTTGAGTCAACTTCTACTTGAGCGAGGTAACTATCAAGCCAGGCTTTTTGAACTGTTCCGTAGGCTGAAATTGCATTAGAGTTAAGCCCAATAAATACAGTGTTGGCAACTCTGAAAGTCCAAAATTTTTCACTCGCTGCTGGAACAGGTGAGACATCATCCAGATGCATATATTTATAATAATTTTGATGTTCACTTTCGTGGTTGCCTGTTATTGGCATAAAAGAAAGATTAGTGGATAGATAACGAATAGGGCCAAAATATTGATCAGTCCACTGAACAATATTACCGCCGTCAACAACGAGATCGCCGGAATGCAGAACAAGATTTATATGATTTTGAATATCGTTTCCATAAAGTTCCTGTGCTTTTTTCCTTGCACTTCTGATTACAATCCCCGCCCAGGTTGTATCGTTTGAATGAGTATCGCTGAAAAGTAGAAATCTTAATTTGCCGGTGTAGTTATCATCGGGCAAAGTTCTGAATGAATAAATTTCTGATGAACCGCTGCCGCTGCTGCATTTGTAAAAATATTCAGTGTTGGGTAAAAGATTTTCTAAATGAGTGTAGTGCCATCGGTAAGCGCCAGCAATAATTTCACTAGTTCCAGAAGTAGTTTGTCCCAATGCTGAAGTAGTACCGTAATCAACACTTGTTGGTGCAGCTGAAGTATCATGCCAGCAAACATAAATTGATGATGAAGTTGGAGTTTGTAAATAAGGTACGAGGATCAATTGAGTACCTGGAGGCGTTCCGATGTTATGCCCAAAGCCTCCAAGATCAGAGGCTTCAACGGCGCTTAATGAGCGATCCCAAATGGCAAGTTCGGATACAATTATATCTGCGTCCTCAGCGTTCTCATCGGCAAAAACGAGCAGCAAAGAATCGAGCGAAAATCTTCCATCAATTGCCTGAACTATCCCAGTATTCAATAATTGACCATCGAGATAGTAATTGTACTGCGTTCCATTTTTTACTGAGATTATCATCCTGTACCATTCATTCGGATGAACTGCATAGGTTGAATAACCCGTTGCTGCGACTCCAATATTTCCGGTAGGACTTATGAAACAATCACCATCAGAAGAATTTGATAAATCAGTCTGAAAAAATGTGTACCATACTCCTATCGACTCGACCTTGAAATCAAACTGTAAAGTGTACTCATTTACTTTGCTGCCTCCTCCATTTGGTGCGATCTGATGATGCATTTTATAATAGCTTCCTATTCCAATCCGTGCCGCATAATCATTTACAACCGGACCAGGCACAATTTGGTGAGTACCGACTAAGTCCAAAGGAAGCCCGTAATCGGCAACAGGATCAGTGATATGCAAAGTGTCGTTAAAATTCCACCACCCTACTCTATCCTGAGTCAGAGGATTAGACTGAGCAATGATTCTTGTTTGTAAAAATAAGATTATTACAAAATAAAAAAGTGTTTTTACCTTCATTATAATTCTCCAATTTGGTATAGGAAGCTGCTTCTGAAATTATGGATATCAAATAACGAGAAGAATTTTTCATCAGGACTAAACTTTACGCTAATCGAGATAAAAACACCGACGATAAAATTCTTCGTGAAAATTCCGATATCTTAGCTATCGAAAGATTTCCTGAAGCAGCTTTAAAAAAATTATTTCATTAACAACATCTTAATTCGCTGAACATTTCCATTAGCAATTAATTCAACGAAATAAATTCCACTTGGCAGTGAATGATTTTGTGATGTTGCATCAAAAGTTATTTTATACAATCCAGAGGATTGAAAACCATTTACTAATTCAGCTACCTGTTCACCGATAGAGTTATAAACATGCAGAGAAACCTGCGCATCTATAGGAAGACCATAAACAATATTTGTTGTAGGGTTAAATGGATTTGGATAATTATTGTAAAGTTTAAATGTTTCCGGTGCAACAGAGATTTCTACTAAATCAGAATATTTAAAACTTCCATTATAGTCAAGCTGTTTGAGTCTATAAAAATATTTTCCAGCATTTATGTTATTGTCAGAAAAGGAGTAGCTGTGCATTTCAGTTGAAGTGCCATAGCCGGAGACAAAACCAATTCGCATCCATGAACCACCATCAGCGGCACGTTCGATTTCAAAACCATTATTATTAATTTCAGAAGCAGTTTCCCAATTCAAAGTAACATTTCCATTTAATTGAGCTGCAGTGAATGAAGTGAGCTCGACAGGAAGCGCTCCGCCAACACCACCGAATGCTGCAATTTCAGCATCGGACAACGGGTAATTCCAAATTGCAACTTCAGCAATATCAATTTCGCCGTCATCGCCGTCATTATCTCCGAAGAGATACATAAATGGAGAGAGCCCCCACCTATCGTCTATTGGTTGAACTGCATGTTCAATAATGAGTGAACCATCAATGTAAGATTTAAATTGAGTTCCATTGTCAATTGAAAGAATTAATCTATACCAGGTATCTGGAGCAACAGTAAAACCAGAGTAGTTTAATACGAATGTTCCAAGATGTCCGCTCGTGTTTTTAAAGTAATCGCCATCATCTGCAAAAACATCTGTATTCACCTGAAAGAATGTATGCCACATTCCAATAGTAGATACTTTAAAATCGAACATTAATGAATATTGGTTTACAAGAGTACCCCCGCCGTTAGGTGCTATTCCGTGAGTAAGTTTATAATAACTTCCAACACCAATTCGAACCGCACCATTAGTGGGTGATGGGCCCTCGATTGCTTCATGAGTCCCGGTCAATTCCAAATCATTTCCGTATCCGGGTACGGCAGCAACCAAATTACCCGGGTCATCAAATGTCCACCACCCCTGCTGTGAATATGAAACTGATGATACTATTACTACCAAAGTAATCATAAGCATCATTTTTTGTAAAAGATTTTTCATAACGATCCCTTTTTTGTTTGTGATTATAATTTGTTTAGAGCTAATTCAAAGTCGGACCTAATAGTCAGAATTAAGTAACGAATCCATAGAAATAATGAAGATACTTATCAATTGTTTTGCGGATTCAAAAAACGTTGGCAGATTTAATGCCGCAGTCAAAAATAAGGTGGGTAGATGATTTTATGTATATTTATAATTTTTTATTTAACGAATCAATTGAAGTTTATTAAAATGATAATGAAGATTTATTATTCTAATAATTATTTGAAGACAATAATTGAGTGAAAATAATTGCTCTGAGTAAAACAAGTAAGAGAATACTGCCCCTCATCTGTCCGCAACTCAGATTACATTTTTTTGTTTAATTTATCATAAAAATCTTTTGATATGTTTTACCAAAGTTTTATGACCTCGATTAGAAAAATGAATCCCATCACCGAACAGATAATAGTCCTTGACATTTTTATAAATATTAAAAGCGGCAGAGCAATCGTGAACTTTTATTTTGGTGTTCTTTAAATTTTCCAATAAAAGTTTTTGCGGAAAACTCCTTTGCTCAAAATGGTTATCTCGCAATTGGTATTCGTAAGGAAGAAAAAATAATTCGATATTCAAATTGTACTCATTGGCGATTCGGGCAATTTCAATTAAATCAGCAAAAGCCTGCTTGAAATGTTTATCTTCAGTATTATAAAATTTTTTATCATAAAGGGAATAAGCTTTCGGGCGATCTGAAAAAATACTTTTGAGAAGGTGGTAGAAGTAAGAATTGTTTCGCAAAAAAATTACGATCTCACCCAGAAAAGAATCATTAGCAATTTCAGGTGAGTCAGAAACGGGAAGGTTTGAGTAAACATCATTCACACACCAGAAGATAAAAATGTTTTTTACTTCAAATTTATTATTCTCGTCATCCAAAAGTTTTTTGATAATATTTTTGTAATCGTGACTGGAATATCCGATTAAAGCAGGATTAAGAATTACCAGACTATCAGAAGAATTATTAATTATGCCTGCAAAGGTTGAATCGTTTTCAATTCCAATTCCCATTGTTACAGAATCACCAAGAAATAAAATTTTATTTTTTGATTCTCTGCGGGATGAGTACTTCCAAAAGCCGAATTCGTCAACGTACTTCAATACGTCAGAACTTAATCCGTATGAATTTGGTTTTAATCCCTGAGAATCATAATAGACTTTACTATCAATAAAGATCGCTGCGTACCGGGAATTTTTATTTCTGGATAAAATATTCTTGTACCTGCTTCGAGTAGAAAAAAAATCAAGAGCACAACAACGAAATTATAAATGAAATAAAGTATGAATTTTTTCTTCAATCTATTCTTTCAAATTAAATTTTTCTTTCAGCTTAATATCCTCTGATGAACTTCCAATCAATACTTCGAACTCGCCGGCTTCTGCAATCCAGTTTTTTATTTTAGGATCGAAAAAACTGAATGCACTTTTATCAAGTTCAAATTGAATTGCTTTTTCTTCACCTGCTTTAAGATAGACTTTCTTAAACCCTTTTAGTTCTTTTACGGGGCGATCAACTGATGATTCTATATCTCTAACATAAAGCTGAACAACTTCACTACCACCCACCTTTCCTGAATTTTTAATTTTTACACTAACAAAAAGTTTCTCATCAATCAAAATTTCTTTTGATGATAAATTCAAATCGCTGTAATCAAAATTTGTGTAAGATAATCCAAACCCAAATGGAAAGAGAGGCTTAATATTATTTTTTTCAAAATGTCTGTAACCAACATAAATTCCATCATCATAAACTGTAATGCTGTCTAATTTTTTATAAGAATTAAAAGCCGAACAATCTTCCCATCGTTTTGGAAATGTCATCGGCAATTTGCCTGAAGGATTGGATTCACCAAGTAAAACTTCTGCAATTGCATTACCAGCTTGCTCTCCTGCAAACCATGCTTCGATCAAGCCATCAACTTTGGGCAGCCATTTATCCATTAAAACAGGTGAGCCAGTAGTAAGTACAACAATTACGTTTTTATTAACCTCGCAAATTTTTTGTATAAACTCGTCCTGTTTATTAGGCAGAATCAGATCTTTTCGGTCAAACCCTTCACTTTCATAATTAGCATTCGTCCCTGCAAAAATTATTACTGCATCAGAATTTTTTGCAGTAGTTATCGCATCCACAATCAACTCATCATTAGGTTTGCGCCATCCAAGTTTTACAATTGCGCCGCCGCCGTTTTCATAATATTCTAATTTTATTTTATAAAGTTTGCCTTCCAATAAATCCTTTGTGTAAGAATTTGTTAAGTAAGCATGATCGTTCCAATCATTAATTACAAGCTCATCATCGATATATAATCTTACACCATCATCGCTGCTAACATCAAAAGTAAAACTGCCGGTTTTTTCTGCTTTAACATAACCAGTCCATCTAACAGAAAATTTATCGGATTGAAAATCTACAAGTGGGCCTCGATCATTCCATTTAAAGTTTATTGAAGTATCAATTACAGTTCTTTCTGGATTGCCTTCAAGTTTCATATTAGTAAAATACTCAGCTTTTAATCCATTTACCTTTTCATCTCTATCTACAAATAAAAATTTATTTTCTATTGCATTTGTTTCGCCATCGATTATCATTCCTTGTGCAAAGTTAATTTTAACTTTGTGTCCAATCTTATTTTGCAATGCTTCAAGAGGACTAACAGATTCAAACGGCACAACCATCGAACTTCCACCGCCGCCCGTAACCGCAACTTTACTGTTTGGTCCAACTACTGCAATAGATTTTATTTTATTTAAATCTAATGGCAGAATAGAATTTTCATTCTTAAGCAAAACAATGCCTTCTTTAGCAATATTTAATGCAACCTGTTTATGTTCATCAGTATTAACTTTTATTGAATCAAACTTATAGTCGTCAAACAATCCAATTGTAAACATCACTCTTAAAATTCTTCTAACTTTATCATTTAGGTGTGATTCTGATAATTCACCACTTTTAATTTTTTCAAGAAGAGTTTCTTTGTTTAGATATTCTCCCTTCGGCATTTCAAGATCGAGTCCACTGTTAAAAGTTGGAACCGTACTATGAACCGCACCCCAATCGGACATAACTAACCCGTTAAACTTCCATTCGGTTTTAAGTTTATCAATTAATAAATAATCATTTTCACTGCAAAAATGATCATTCACTTTATTGTATGCAGACATAACAGCAAGCACGTTTGCTTCTTCAACTGCGGCTTTAAATGATGGTAAATAAATTTCGTTCAAAGTCCGTTCATCAACAATTGTATTTACCATTTCGCGCTGATGTTCCTGGTTGTTAGCTGCAAAATGTTTTACTGTTGCAGCAACGTTTTCATTTTGAACGCCCTTAATGTAATTAACAGTAATCCGTGATGTAAGAAATGGATCTTCACCAAAACTTTCAAAATTTCTTCCGCCCATTGGAATGCGTGCGATGTTTACGCAAGGTGCAAGAATTACGTGTCTTCCCTTTGCTTTTGTTTCAGTTGCAAGAACTTTTCCAAACTCAGTGACAATTTCAGGATTCCATGTTGCGCCAAGTAAAATTCCAGATGGCAGTGCAGTAGAATTATCCCAACGAACACCAAGAGGACCATCAGCCATATTTAATGGAAGAATACCAAGACGTTCGATTGCTTTTGTTTCAAATCCGGTTCCGCCGATCATCTCAATTTTTTCTTCAAGTGTCATTCGCTTTAATAAATCTTCAACTCGTTCTTCAATTGAAGCGTTTTTGTTTTTATAAGTCATTTCATCACCCGAATTATTTTTTGAAGAAAAACCGAACATCATTATTATTGCCATAAATAAAAGTAATGTTGATAACATTGAATATTTCACTTTTCTCTCCTGAAAAATTATTTTTTATAAAAATCGTTTATAGTTTTTAAATAAGCACCCGCACCAAAGCCAACCATTGGAATTGCACCTTCGTAAGTCGCTCTATGATAATCAAAAAGTTCTGGCAAAAGATTAAAGTTTAATGTTGCCTGTGATACGACCCAGTCAATTAACTTTTTAGCTTTATCTTTTTCTCCAAATTTTATGTGAGCAGATGCAGTTCTCATATCAATTAAAATCCATTCATTTATATCATAAGAATCAACACCGCTAACACGTGAGTACCCTCGATCTTCAGCAACTTTAAGTGTATCATCATACTCTGCCATAGTTGAAGTGAAAAGATTTTTATCATTTAAAACATCAAGTGTAAAAGCTTCTATCATTCCCGCATCATAATATTCATATTCTTTATTTGATTTTCCTTCAGCATTACCTTTTAAATATTTCCCATCAACAATAAGATTATTTTTTATCCCCATCGTAATTCTATCTGAGGCTTCAAAATATTTTTTAGAATTAATGCCCATTTTGTTTAGAAGCTCAGCATAAGCTTTTAAACCTGCAGCAGCAGTGCATGAAGTATAAGTGTATTGTTTTCCGGGTAAATGTCTTTCCCACGGACCGGAATCAATTCGTATCAAATCATTATCAGCAATGCAATGAATTAAAGCATCAGCAACTTTTTCACTTACAAGTTTATAATTTTCTTCAAAGAATTTTTTATCGCCGCTTCGATTTATGTAGTCAGAAAAAGTGTAAAGGAAAAATCCAAAGCCGTCAAGTTCGATGTTTGGACCCTGATCATTAAAATCAGATTCTTCTTTTCCAATTCCAAAATATCGTGTAACAGAAATCTGGTAATCAACTCCAACGCCGTAATCTTTTCCATCTTCCCAAATAAACTTTTTGTAGAAGTTTGATTCTGCATTTAAATAAAAACTTAAAAGTTTTTTTGCTTCATTGAACAATCCAGCAGCATTTAACCCTAATAAAGAATACATTCCATCACGTAACCAAGTAATGCTCCAAACTCCTGGAGGTAATGAAGCCAAAACTTGTCCTTTGGCTTTTGGAAAGATTTCATTTTCTGTAACCTGAGCCATTTTTAGAACTGTAATTGATTGTTCATAAAATTTTTTTTCATCCACGCTTAATCCATCAGGATATTTTGCACGTGCAAAAACATCTTTCATAAATTTCAATTCAGCTTCAACAATATCTGTACTGCTGTTTTTAATTCTTTCAACAGCTTTTTTTATTACATCAGAATTGTTGTGAAGAGAATCATTAAATGAGAAGAGAAAATATTTTTCTATTTGATCGCTATCTTTTTTAATGGTAACAGAATCAACTAAAATATCTGCTTTAACATTTCTGTAAGTAAAAAAGTATTTGCCAATTACACTTTCTTTTCCCGTCAAAACTGCATAAAGGATTTTTTCATTTTCAACAAAAGGTGCAAAATATTTTACATTAAAGTTTTTGTAATCAACATTTATGATGTGAGTATTATCTAAATAATTAACTGAAACAGGTTTTTGATTGCAGGTAAGTTTTAAGGATTTGATAAACGGACTTACAGGTTTTTCAAGATCATAAAATTTAAAGATGTGCGGAAAGACATTTTCAAATTCATTTCTTCGTTCGTTGTAAACCGCTGCTATCAATCCATTAGCAGTTGTAATTTGATAGTAAGATTTTTTTGCGCCTTCTGGTGGATTCATTTCATACTCATATTCTTGTTGATTTAATATGCCAATTAATCCGCTGTGTATGCCGCCGGGAGAAAAAATATCGTAAGCCCTGATTGCAATAACATTTTCTTTTTGTAAAAGTTCGTTTGGTATTTTGTAAGCACGCTGATCATTCCATGCAGTTAATGGCTCTGGAGGTAATTTACCCGATGAACCAATTTTAACTCCATTTAAATAAGTTTCATCTGCATCATCAATCTTACCAAGAAACAGATAAAGTTGTTGATCTTGAATATTTTCTTGTATGCTAAAATGTAAACGATACCAGGCATAACCATCATAACCAGGAAATCCCTGATCTTCCCAATTGCCGGGAACATTAATATTTACCCAGTTTGATTCATCAAGATTAATATTTTTGTAAGATGGATCATCACCAGTTTTGAATAACCAGTTATCAGGCAATACTATTGTTTGTGAAAACAATGCAGTAGTAAAGATCACTGAAAATATCAGCGATAGAAAATATTTTTTCATAAGTTTACTCGATAGTTAGTGTATGCTCGCCTTTAGTGATTTTAAACCTTTTGTAATTATTATTTCCGTGTTCAACATTCAATTCAAAATCATTATCACAAACTACTTTTATGTTAATCGAAGAAATTACTTTTTCTCTTTTTTCGGCAATTAGTGAAACGGTAACATTTCCAAATTTTAGATTTTCGATTCCGTGTTTTTCAATTCTTGTTAAATGCCAGGTTAAAGAGTTATTAACTCCATTTGGCCTAAGTCCAATTATATTCTCGATTAAAAGTTGAATTGGTCCGCATCCGCTCCAACCAACAAAATCAGGGCGAGACCAACTACCACGAACAAACGCTTCGGATGAATAGTTTTCCCAGATTGTTCCTGTTTTTTTATAAACCTGATAAATTCCATTTAAATATTCTTCAGTTGCAAGAGTTGCAAACTCATTAAACTTATATGATAAATCATCTCCAACACCAAACTTATCTAATCCTTTAATTATCATTACATTTGTTGGAGCCCAAACACTGCCCAGCCAATATTCGCCTTCAGCCTTAAAATGTTTATCATCAATTGAAAGAGAAGGGAAGGGAATTTTTCTCCAGAAAGTGTGTGTATCTTTTAAGTTTTGTAAAAGTCTATCTGCCTGATTTTTATCAGCAACTCCTGCAAGCATAGGCCAGAAACTTGCAACCGTTTTACATTTTATTTGATTGCCTTCATCATCAACATCATAATAAAGTCCATCCTCTTCGTTCCACATAAATTTATTTATTAGTGAAGAAATTTTATCGGCTTTATCTTTAAATAATTTTGATTTATTTGTGAGTTCAAGTATTAGTTCGGGTTCAAGTTTTGGATCAAGCAATATTTGATTACACATTTCAGACATATCATTATACATCATTACCATTTGAGCAGACATATCAACCCAGCCAGAACCGCTGCGTGGTGTGTTATCCATTCCAGATCCTAAACCGGTTTGCCAGTAAAGATTGTGTCTTGTGTTTTCTTTTTTGCGATAAACTTCTAACCACTCAGCATATTTTTCTAAAACCGGAAGAACAATTTTGAATCGCGATCTGTCTCCGGTTATTTTAAAATTTTCCATCTCTGCCCAGCTAAACAAAGGCGGATTAACAGTGTGTTCTCTTCCTTCATAAACAAAATCATTTCCTGTTGCCTCAACAATTTCTCTGCAGATGTAACCATTTTCATATTGTCTGCAGTAAAAATTATCCAATGATTGTATAGCGGGAAATATATGATTTGCATATCGAGCAAACATCAGCATAAAAAAAGTATCCCACTGAAAAATATTGGGTGCAAATGCTTCATCGATGTAAGCTGAAACAAATGGTGAACCTTGCGGTGGATTTTTATAGTGATCAAAAGCTAGTTGCCACGTTTTCCAATAAAGTTCAATTAACTCAGGATTATTTTCTAAGATTGGTGAGGGAAGTTTATCCTTACTAGTTTCAAAAGTTGGTATTACTGTTTCTGTAAAATTCTTTTTAGAAAAATATTTACCGCGAATTCCGGTATCTTCGTACTGAGAGAATGTTAACGAAGAAAAAAATATAAGTATTGTAATTAATTTTTTCACTTTGCTGTTTAATAATTTTCTTAAAATAAATGTCACACTGAGCTTGCCGAAGTGTAACTTTGTTAGAGTAAAATATTATAACAAGCAGTCATCCACAAGCTTAGACTGACAAAATGAAGTCATTATTTTACACCGAGCGCTGTAATGTAACCTTCATTCACAACACAATTTTTGAATTTGATATTTTCAAGCAAATCTGAAAATGCTTTTTGAATTACTTCTTTACTTGGTTTGGAGTTTCTAATTTCTTCAAAATTTTTTTTGGGAGTTTCGGCGTACTTAATAATTTCTTCCCACTCCTTTGTTTTGGGAAATTGAACAATGCCGCGAGTTGATTCCATTTTTTTGTAGGGCCAAAAACACCATCCAATGTTATTATTTTCAAGAAGCACTCTGAATGAGTCAATCCATGCATCTTCATTTTCGCCGCTTTCACCAAGCCACATCGGAACACTGTACTTGTTGGAGAAGTCAACGTAATCCTGAATTTGCTCTTGAACCGGAGGCATCCAATATTTATGAAAAGTGTAAGCTAAATTATTATCGAATGGTTCGCCGAACATTGTGAAGTTTGTATTCCATTGTGCGCCGCCGATAAAAATTATGTGGTTGTTGTCAACTTCACGAATTGCTTTTGTAATTTTTTTATAAAGCGGTTCGAGAAGTTTGTTAAGTTCTTCTTTGTTTTCTCTATAATGTGGAATTGGTTCGTTAAGCAAATCATAGCCAATAACGATTTTTTCATCCTTGTAACGCAGGGCAAGTTTTTTCCATAAAGCAATTGTAGTTTGCTGGGCTTGTTCATCTTCAAACAAAAAAGGATAACTCCAGCTATCATCAATATTATCGCCGGTTTGTCCGCCAGGTGCGGCGTGGAGATCAAGCACAACATAAAGATTTTCTTCTTTGCACCATTGAATTACATCATCTAATCTTTTAAATCCTTCTTCGAGCCAAATATCTGGATGATCTTCAACTAAAAACAATTTAAAATTGAATGGCACACGAATATGATTTAATCCAGTTGATTTTATGAAATGAATATCATCTTTAGTTATGTAATTATCACGAAATGATTTCCAGAACTTGCGTGTTTCATCTGCCCCCATCAATTCTTTGAAAGTATTATCAATCAATCTAAATGAACTAACATTTTCGAAGTGGAACATATAACCTTCGGGATTGAGCCAGTTGCCGAGATTGATTCCTTTTAATAAGATGGGTTTTCCATCAGGAGTTATAATTTCTTTTCCGTTAACAGATGCAAATCCAGTTTGAGAATATGCTGGAGTCGATAAAAATATTATTAAGATGAATAAAGAAATTATATTTGTCACACTGAGCTTGTCGAAGTGCGACCATTTTAGTTGTCTTTGAAAAATGTAATAATTCATTTTATAACTTCCCTTTGGATAGCAGTTTGATTAATTCAAAATCACCAATAATTAAAGCTTCCTTTTTTCCTATGCTCCATCCTTTAATTTGTTTTTCAGCTTTAATAGCATCATTTATTTCGGTGAATCTATTTGAGTAGACCAATTTTACTGGCAACCGAGTTGAAGTATATACTTTGTAAAAACCAGAATTGTGTTCAATTATTCTTTTTTCTAACTCTGGCGTTACTCCTGTAGAATAACTTCCATCTTTACATTCAACTATATAAACAAAATAATCTTTCATTTGTTAGATTGATTGTCAGTCTTCGACAGGCTCAGACTGACATCAGACTTCCTATCATTTAAATTATTTTGGAACTTTTGGGACGAAGTGTTATTAAAAATAAACATTCCTCTGCTTGCACAATGAGGACAGGATTTCTGTGCAATCACATATTTTTCAGTTTCAAGCCGACTATCACTCCTGAAAAACAATTTTACTTTATCTAAAAAGTTAATTGAAATTTTCATTTAACGTTTGACATTTGACGTTTCACTTGTTCTCTAACGATTGCTCCAAAAACCATTTGTATAATTCATCATTGTTATAAGTTTCTGTCCAGCTATCATGATTGGCTTCGGGATAAATTGTCAGCTTAACATTAGAACCATGATTATTAAGAGCTTTTACCATATCCTCTGCAGCTTTTACAGGCACAACATTATCCTTGGCGCCATGAAAAACCCAAATTGGTGTGTGAGAAATCGTGTTTGCTTTTGAAGTATCAGCCCAGCCACAAACAGGCGCAATTGCAGCAAAACGATTTGGTTGTCTTAGTGCCAATTCCCATGTCGCATGCCCACCCATGCTTAGACCAGTAACGTAAATTTTATTTTTATCCACACGATATGTTGATTCAATTTCATCGAGTAATGCTGTTAAAATATCAACGTTCCAGAAAACGTCATCAGGGCATTGCGGCGAAACTACAATGAACGGGAAGTCCTTTCCTTCGCTAATTAATTTTGGCAGACCATGAATTTTAACTTTTTCAATATCAGTTCCTCTTTCACCCGATCCATGAAGAAAGAGTACGAGTGGAAATTCATTATCTGATTCATTATAATCTTTGGGAAGGTAGAGCAGATAGTTTGCGGTCAATGTCAGTTTAATTTCCTTTTCAAAATTATTAACTGTTTGCCTTTCTGATTGTGCTTTTGCTGATGATGAATAAATCATGATAATTAGTGCAATAAATGTTAATAGAATTTTCATTTTTATTTTTCCTATAAAAAAATTAATTGTATGATGCCACTGATTGAATTGAATTAAACACTTCTAAATATTTTTGTCTAGTTTTTCTTATAAATTCTAACATAATCAACTTCCATATTCGCCGGAAAAGCAGCCACGTCAATTCCCTCTGCCCCTCCCCAGTTACCGCCAACCGCTAAATTTAAAATCAAATGAAATCGTTTATCGAAGGGCCAGTACTGCCAGCCTTTGTTTTCATTTGTAAAAGTAAAATACTTGGTGTCGTCAATAAAAAAATCAATGTGATCTTCAAACCATTCAATTGCATATTTGTGAAAACTCGTTAAAGCAGTTGGAACTGTAAGCTGAGCAGTTTTTTGAGTTCCGATAGTATGATTGTAAGCTAAAGTATGAATTGAACCATGAATAACATTCGGGTCATAGCCTACGTGTTCCATTATATCAATCTCGCCGCTTGAAGGCCAGTCGCCATATTCCCAATCTGTTGGCAGCATCCAGATAGCAGGCCAGGTTCCCCGTCCAGCAGGAATTTTTGCCGAAACTTCAATACGCCCGTAAAGCCAATCACCTTTATATTTTGTTCTCATTCGCGCTGAAGTAAAATCCCGGCTTTGATAATCTTCATAGATAGCTTTGATGACAAGATGCCCATTTTCAATAAAAGAATTTGTCGGGAGGTTAGTATAGTACTGCAATTCATTATTCCCCCCGCCATCGCCGTTTACTTCATGTTCCCATTTTGTTAAATCAATGTTGGCGGCAGTAAACTCATCATTCCACACTAAAGTGTAGCCGGGGATTTCCGGGATATCGCTCGTTGGAGTTGTAGTCGAATCTTCTTTATTACAGCCTGCAAATGAAATTGAGATGATAGCTAAATAAATTAGCAAAGTTTTTGAAAGAAAATTTATTTTCATGATAGTAATGCTTTGAAAATTACTTCTGTCACACTGAGCTTGCCGAAGTGTGCTTATAAATTAATAAGTTTGATGCCATCCTGCGGCAAGCTCTGGATGACAAAAGAGAAAAATCATTTTATTCGAGCAATTCAAATTGGGATTCTAATAGTTCAACTGAGTTTGTTCCCACATAAACATTAAACATTCCCGGCTCTGATTTAAATTTCATATCAGCAGCGGTAAAGCGCAAATCTTTTTCGTGAATTGTAAAATTTGTAGTTTTTTCTTCACCGCGTTTTAAGAATATCTTTTTAAAACCTTTTAACTCTTTTACCGGACGAGTAACGCTTCCGACTAAATCCTGAATATACAATTGCACAACTTCTTCACCATCAAAATTGCCGGTATTTTTAATTCTAACCGAAACAACAATTGAATCTTCGGCAGTTATTTTATTTTGACTAAGATTTAAGTTACCGTATTCAAATGTTGTATAGCTTAAACCATATCCAAAAGGATAAAGCGGGGTTAAAGGAAGATCCAGATACTGTGAAGTGTAGTGATTTTCTTTATCTCCGGGTCTTCCTGTGTTTTTATGATTATAGTAGATTGGAACTTGCCCAACCGTTCTTGGAAAAGTTACAGGTAGTTTGCCGCTTGGATTGTAATCGCCAAATAAAACTTTAGCAATTGCATCACCAGCCATTGTTCCGGCAAACCATGTTTCTAAAATTGCATTTGCATTTTCATTTAACCAGTTGATTGAAAGTGGTCTTCCGTTCATCAATACAACGATGACCGGTTTACTTGTTTTTAGTAATTCTTTTGCCAGCTCTTCTTGAACACCAGGTAAATCAAGTGAAGAGCGACTGCAAGCTTCACCACTCATGTCTCTATCTTCACCAACACATAAAATTATGACATCAGATTTTTTAGCTTTGAAAATTGCATCTTTAAATCCTGTTTTATCCTGGTCATTTATGCCACATCCTTTTGAGTAAAGAATTTGAGTGGATTTTTCTACATAGTTTTTAAATCCTTCAAGAACAGTTGTAACGTCGGAGGAATCTCCCAATCCGCCCCAGCCGCCGATTGGATCAACACTGTTATTTGCTAATGGACCAATGATTGCAATTTTATTGTAATCCTTTTTTAGCGGAAGAATATTATTGTCATTTTTTAATAGCACAAATGATCTCATTGCCTCATTCAATGATGCATTTTTAATTTCTTCAGTCATTATGTTTTTTGATTCACGCTCTTTGCTACAATAGGCATAAGGATTATCAAAAAGACCAAGCATAAATTTTATTCTTAATATTCTTCTGACAGATTCATTAATAGTTTCTTCCGAGACTTTTCCTGATTTAACTAACTCTGCGAGGTAAGTAATATAGGCTCGTGATTCCATATCCATATCTAAGCCAGCGTTTAAAGAAATTTCTCCAGCATGTTTAAGATCAGAAGCAAAACCATGATTTATCATTTCACCAATAGAATTCCAATCACTAACTACAAATCCTTTAAAGTGCCACTCATCTCTTAAAATATCATTAAGCAAATATTTACTTCCCGAAGATGGAATTCCACCGATCTCATTAAATGAAGCCATTAAGGTTTGTGCACCCGCCTCAACCCCGGCTTTATAAGGAGGCAGATAAATATCCCGAAAAGTTCTTTCTGAAAAATCAACAGTATTATAATCTCTGCCGCCTTCGGCACCACCGTACCCAGCATAATGTTTTACGCACGCGATAATATTTAAATCGGAAAAATTGCCTTGATAGCCGCGAACTCTTGCAGCAGCCATTAACGAACCAAGATAAGGATCTTCACCGCTTCCTTCCATTATTCTTCCCCAGCGAGGATCGCGTGCAATATCCACCATTGGAGAAAATGTCCAATGAATACCTGCCGAAGCAGCCTCCATAGCTTGATAATGCGCAGACATCTGAATTAATTCTGGCTGCCAGGTTGCAGCTTCGCCAAGTGGAATAGGAAAAGTAGTTTTAAATCCGTGAATAACATCTAATCCAAAAATTAATGGAATTTTTAATCTTGATTCTTCAACAGCGATTTTCTGAAGTTCATAAGTAAACTCAGCCCCTATTGCATTCAGGAATGATCCTATCTTTCCTTCGCGAATTAACTGCTTGTATTCGTCATCAACTGATATTTTAATTGTTGGACCCCAGCCAATGCCGTAGGAAAGCTGATTGAGTTGTCCGATCTTTTCATCTAAAGTCATTAACGAAAGTACGGAATCAACACGTGCCGAAATTTTATCTTCATTTGAAATATTTGTTTTATCAAATGCAGAAAATGAAAAGAATAGAATTATTGATACTGCAAAAAAGACTGAATAAATTTTTTCTGAATTAATCATTTAACAGCTCTAAGTAATTTGTTTAATAAGTTAATCCAAATCCATAAGGAAAGAGAGGATCATAATTTACATCACCGAAGTTTATTGGAATTTGAGAAACGGATTTTGCCCATGAAAAACTTAATTTCCCGGTTGGGGCATAATCTCCGAAAAGAACATCTGCAACCCCCTGCCCTTCTGTTCCGGGCAGCCAGGCAGCAATCAGTGCATCACAATCATCGAGTACATTTCCTAAAATCAATGGACGACCTGAAAGAATTATTATCACAAAAGGAATTCCTGTTGATTTTACATTTTCAATTGTCTGCAAGTCTTCGTCTGATATTACAGGATTATTGTTATCACCTTCAAATTCGGCGTAAGGAGTTTCCCCAATTACCACAACTGCAAGATCATTATTTTCTGCATCGGCTCCATCCTCTGAATAATTTACAATTGTAGAAGTTGAAACAGTACTTTGAATTGCTTCAAGAATTGTTGTTCCATTAGTAACATCACCACTTCCCCCCTGCCAGGAGATTGTCCAGCCGCCGCATTGGTAGCCAAGGTCATCTGCAGATTTTCCAGCGACCAAAATTTTACCCGCTGTTTTTGAAAGAGGTAAAAAAGAATTTTCATTTTTTAAAAGCACGAGAGATTGTCTTACACATTCACGGGCAACCTCGCGATGTTCAGCAGAACCAATTTGTGAAGTAAATGATCTATCTGTGAATGGTTTTTCAAATAGCCCTAATTTGAATTTGATTTTAAGAATTCTCCGAACTGCATCATTAATTCTTTCAATACTGATTTTCCCTTCATTAATCAATTCTTTCAAATTAGTTATAAACTCAGTGTACTTATCGGGAACCATAACCATGTCAATCCCGGCGTTGATGGATATTTCGATATCACTTTTATAATCTCCGGGAAGTGCATCAATTGCAGCCCAATCGGAAACAAGAAATCCATCAAAACCAAATTCGGTTTTTAAAACATCTGTCAGCAGATATTTATTCGAGTGCATCTTTACACCATTCCAACTGCTGAAAGAAGCCATCACCGATCCAACACCTGAATTTATTGCGGATTGATAGCCTGGAAGATGAACAGTTCTTAAAAATGTTTCATCACAAACAGTGTTGCCCTGATCATCACCGCCAACTGTTCCTCCATCGCCGGCAAAATGTTTGGCGCAAGAAAGAATTGAACCGGGAGCTGAAAGATCATCACCTTGATAGCCTGTAACTTTAGCTTCGGTAAGAGAGGATACAAGTTCGGCAGTTTCGCCAAAGCTTTCGTAAGTTCGCCCCCACCTTTCATCAAGTGATACTGCAATGCAAGGAGAGAACGTCCAGTCTATTCCTGTGCCAGAAACTTCAGCAGCCGTAATTTGAGCGGCTTGTTTTACCAATTGCGGGTTACGTGTGCAGCCCATTCCGATATTGTGTGGAAATATAACTGCACTTTTAACATTATTATGACCATGTACGGCATCAATACCATAGATCAGCGGAATTTTTAGTCTTGTTTGAAGGGCAATATTTTGATAACCGTCATACATATCAGCCCACCCTTGCGGCGAATTTTCATCTGGAGCAGAACCACCGCCGCTTAGCAGTGAGCCGAGAAAGTAAGTCTTTATGTCCTCAATAGATTTTAAGTATGCGCGATCAACCTGTGTCATCTGTCCGATCTTTTCGTCAAGTGTCATTTGTTGAAGCAGAGATTCGACTTTGTCATCTATGCTCTGCGGTTGATCGGTATTGCTGCTTGAATCATTAGTGCAGGAAAAGCTAAAAAGAATAATAAGTGCTAAGTTTATTTTTAGAATTATTGATTTCAATTTGATATTCAACCTCTCAAAAAATATTCATTTAATTTTTGTGTTTATCAAGTTCATTCCAAATAAGAGCCGCTGAACCAAGTATTGCGGCATTCCCATTTTTTAGTCCAGACGGAAGAATTTTTACTTTGCCTTTAAAAATATTGAGCATGTATTCTTCCATATATTTTTTAGTTGGCTCTAAAATTAATCCGCCGGCATTGGCTAACCCGCCGAAGAGAATTATCGCCTGCGGACTAGTATGTGCAACAGCGTCTGCCAGTTTAATCCCAAGTATCTTTGCAGTTTTATCAAATGCCATCAACGCAATTTTATCTCCGCCTAATGCTGCGTCACTAATCAACTTTGCAGAAAGCTCATCGAATGGAATTCCAGAAAGTGTACTCGGAAAATTTGTATCAGCAAGAAGTTCAAACACAGTTCGTTTGATACCACTTGCAGAAGCATAAGTTTCAAGGCAGCCTCTTCTGCCGCAGCCGCATTGCCGTCCATTTAGATCATAAATTGTATGACCAATTTCGCCGGCAAATCCATCATGACCATAAACAAGCTCGCCGTTGACAATAATCCCACTCCCTACGCCTGTACCAAGAGTAATCACAATAAAATCTTTTAGATTTTTACCCGCACCAAATTTGAGTTCGCCAATTGCTGCTGCGTTTGCATCATTGGTAATTGCACAAGGAACTGAGAAATATCTTCCGCATAATTCGACAATATTAACTGTTCCCCAATTAAGGTTTGGAGGAAGTTCTACGGTACCTTTATAATAATTGGCATTCGGTGCACCGATTCCTATTCCGGCAAGTTCATAATTTTTTTCAAGTGAAGAAAAAAGTTTTTTCTCTTCTGGATGAAGCCTGTTAAACAATTGCTCAGCACTTTCCTTCGGGTGCGTGGGGATAGAAGTTTCGACTAATAATATTCCGTCAGCATCAACAAAACCAAAGGCAGTGTTAGTTCCGCCGATATCAATTCCAAGTACTACTTTTTGTTTCATAAAAATACTTTATGCAGTTTTGGAGAAAGTTGGAATGTGCCCCTTCAATCCATAGAAAGCAATGTACATGTAACAAAGCACAGGAAGAATAAAGGCATGATGAATTCCAATATTATCGGCAAGAAAACCTTGCGCCAATGGAATCAAAGCGCCGCCGACAATTGCAGTGCACAAAATACCGGAGCCCTGCCCGGTGTGTTTGCCTAATCCATCTATAGCCAAAGTAAAAATTGTAGGGAACATAATGGAATTGAATAAGCCAACAGCAAGAATACTCCACATCGCAAACTGCCCAAAAGTAAGCATTGAAGTAATTACAAGTACAGCAGCTACAACAGCCAGAATTGCAAGTGTTCTTCCTGGCTTTGTTTTACCAAGGTTGAAGGCAACATAATTAATAAACACCAACAAAAGGAAAGTTAGTGTTTTTGAAAATCCCGCAAATGAAAACGAGGATAAGTTTTGATATTCTTTTGTAACATAGCTTGCCAAGCAAATTGCGAGTATAAAAACTCCAAGAGCATAAAAGTTTCTTTTTTTCAAATCAGTTAAACCAGAAAGAGTAATTGAGCCAAAAAATCGTCCTATCATTGCCCCACCCCAATAAAGAGCAACATAAGTTCCTGCCTGACTTTCTTCCATTCCCAGAAGTTCTTTAAAATAATTAACGAGAAAACTTCCGATTGCAACTTCACCACCTACATAAACAAAAATTGCAACTGCGCCCAGCACCAAATGCCTGTATCCCCATGCGCTTTTGTGATGATGGTCAAAGCTTCTATTCTTATCTGAGTCTGAACTTGAACTCGAACTTTGATTCGCTGCTTCAATTTTAGGGAGTTTGAACAATGCAATAATTACTGCAATTAAAACAAGCATTCCGGTCAACACCAAATAAGGCGTCTGTACTGAACCTGCTTCCATCAGTTTGTAAGCTTCCTGATCGGACAAAGTAAGTTTAGCAATTTCATCGGCACCCTTTACTGCA
Source organism: Ignavibacteriaceae bacterium (assembly GCA_035328465.1). Classification (GTDB taxonomy): domain Bacteria; phylum Bacteroidota; class Ignavibacteria; order Ignavibacteriales; family Ignavibacteriaceae; genus JADJEI01. Next base: position 44,420 of record DAOLIQ010000015.1, read on the forward strand.
ATGGCAAGAATAAGAATAGAACCAATTATGGGTGCTATAGTAGTTCCAAGTGAATTAAATGCCTGCGACAAATTTAATCTGCTCGATGCAGTTTCAGGCTTACCTAAAATTGCTACATAAGGATTTGCAGCTACTTGAAGTAATGTAATTCCGGAAGCCAAAACAAATAGAGCCAATAAAAATATTTCATAAGAACGATAACCGGCGGCAGGGTAGAATAATGCAGTACCCCCTGCTGCAGTTAATAGACCGATAATGATACCGGACTTATAACCAATTTTCTCTACAAGAATTCCCGATGGAAGCGATACAATAGCATACGCCGTAAAAAAAGTGAACTGAACCAGCATAACCTGTGTATAATTAAGATCAAAAATTGCTTTGAGGTGCGGGATAAGAATATCATTCAAGCTTGTAATGAATCCCCACATAAAAAACAGCGACGTTAATACAATAAGTGCCGGCGTATAATTAGTTCCATTGTTGACTGATGAATTGTTAACATTCTTAGAAGGTGTTGAAACAGCCATGAAGTTCTCCAGATTATTTCTTACTTATTTTATGAATTTGTGAAGCGGACAATTTCTATGCCCTTATTTATTCCCTAATTCTCCCAAGCAGTAATTTAATTTCAACTAAATATTACCGGTGGAAAGAATTTCAAAATTTCTTAATTATCATTTTAATAAGTTTGGTTATTAAATTGATAAATCATTGTTCAAATAAAAAATACTTTTTAACATTTAAGATTTTTAAATTGAGTTTGAAATTTTTAAGCTAATAAAGTTCGAACACTAAAAATGTATGCAGCTAAATAACAGATCAAGGATGAATCTCGAAAAAATATTTTACGTTGTGATTAGTACAATTCTTGTGATTGTCATTGTATTGATCAGCTATCTCTTCACTCCTTTTGGAATAGAGAATAATTCTAACCGCAAGCTTGCTACGATCTATTATGTTGATCATATCTCGACAGCACATCAAAAAGTTATAGACATTTTCAATAAAAAATATGAGGGGCAAATAAAAGTTGAGACTATCAATCTATCATTCGAAAAATTCAGTACGAATGAAAGGAAGGAACTGCTTGCGAGATATTTAAGAAGCAAAAGCAGCAGGATCGATATATTTTCAGTTGATCAGATTTGGGTGCCGCGTTTTGCAAGGTGGGGTGTACCGATTCAAAATTATTTGGACAGCAATGCTGTAAGCAGCCTCATTCCAAATGCTTTGCAGACTTGTTATTTCAAAGATACTCTTCTTGCTGTTCCTCTCTACATCGATATTGCTGTGATGTTTTATAGGGATGATCTTTTGAAAAAACTACCTGATTATAATTCCATTGTTAATGAACTAAGCAAGTCGATTACCTGGGAAAATTTCATCAAACTTCGCCAAAGAATTAATTCTCAAAATCCCTTTTACACTTTTCAGGCAGATGATTATGAAGGTTTGTTGTGCACATTTACTGAATTAATGGCTGGCCAAAATAAATTGATAGCAGATAAAGAGGGAAATATTTTTATAAATACTCCCGAAGGTAAAAAATCGCTTCAGCTTTTAGTTGATCTAATCTATAAATACAAAGTTTCGCCGGAAGAAGTCACGTATTTAAAAGAAAATGAGAGCTTTAAATTTTTTGCAGAACATAATGGCTATTTCCTTCGCTCGTGGTCAAGCATGTTTGATGATGAAGTTGAATATCTTACTGATGAAATGCGTAAAAATTTGGAAATTGCACCTGTCCCGCATTTTGAAAATACCAAACCAGTGTCAGTTTACGGGGGATGGAACTTAATGATTTCGAAATTCTCAGGTAAAATTCCTGAGGTAATTAAGTTTGTAAAATTCCTAATGAGCGAAGAGTCGCAGAAAATTATGTTTGAAGAAGGCGGATATCTACCGACAAATTTAAATGTCTATAATGATTCTGATTTCACTTCAAAGCACAAGGAGATTATATTTTTCAAAAATCTATTTAAAACGGGAGTTCATCGACCATTTATGGAGGGCTACACAAATGTATCCGACGTACTTTCTTATTATTTGAACTCATCCATGAAAGGTGAAATCAAAGTTGAGGAGGCGCTCCGCCAGGCAGAAAAGAAAATATTAGAAAAATCTATTATGGTTAAATAGTTAATATGAAAACAAAAAAGGTTTTTGAAAAAATAAGAGAATATCATTTTGAATTTAAACATGTAACTGTTCTATTCATTGTACTCTTTGCTTTTCAGTTGATTGTTTCATTTATAAATAAAGCCTCAATACGAAATTTTCTTAACACTACTCAGGAGTGGTATCAAAAAGAATCTGCAGAAGAAATTGCAAACCTAACCACCACCTCAATTGAACTTGTGCTCGAATCTTTCGATCCGAAGGAAGAAATTCGAAAAGAAAAGGCTGAAAAAGTAATTCAGTCATTTGATATTATTTTCAGTCAGCAGCAGTTAAAGCATAATATTCAAGGGCTTTATATTCTTGTGCGCAGGGGTGATAACATTTATGCAATTGATGACGGAAAAACTCTTTACTCTTTCTTGATTGATCATACTAATATTGATTCTGTTTTTGACAAGCAAAAGTCAATCGTAGTAAATATGTACAGAGAAATTGAAATGGACTTGAGCTCGAAGGAGCAAATAATCAGTATTTTATCCGAAGAAAAAACTTTTAATATTTTTGTTCCATTCGTGCTTCGAGGAGAATATATCGGTGCGGTTTATATGAAAAACACTTCAGATTTTTCTTTTATCACTAATGAAATTATTTCTAACTATGATGAAACTTCTATCATCTATATTTCTCTTATACTCCTCGGATTACTTGCAATGTATTTTATTTCATCTTACACTGTAAAGGAAAGAGATGAGGCTCAGAAACTTTTATTCGACGAACACGAAACAAGTTTAACGAAACAAATAAATTATCAGAAGGAACTTGTTTTTACAAAACGAATCTACCACACCCACCATAAGGCTGAAAAAATTATGGGATTTATTAAAGAGGATTTACGTAAACTGTCTTCTGAAAATATTAATGAAATTAAATACCGTGTTAGTAAATATTCAAACTTCATTTCAAGAGTGATCTATGATATGAAATGGTACGATCCGCCTATACAAACAATACGCAACGCAATGTTCAAAACGAATTTGAATGAGGTTATAAAATTTATTGTCAATAATATTTTTTTGCGCGTTGCTACAGCAAGTTCAGCTTTTAAGATTAGTCTTCAACTTGATGATGATCTTCCAATTGTTAACGTAAATGAATTTGTTATTTGGGAAATCATCGAACCATTAATACAAAATTCATTAGATCATGGGGGGGAGCAAAATCTGATTATTGATATTATTACAAAATATAATGCTGAAACAAATAAAAGTACTATCATTTTACAGGATAACGGTAAAGGTATCTTGCCTGAGCTTCTTGCACAAAATGGTGAGGGATTGAAAAAAATCTTCCTGGAAAATGTTACAACTAAAAAAACGGAAATGCAAAACAGCGGATACGGCTGTTATATTTCTTATGAAATTTCAAAGCGCTGCGGCTGGGATATTGACGCTGAGAATATAGACGCCGGCGGCTGCAGATTTACTATCACTATTCAAAATTAAAAATCGGAAATCTCGATGCTTGGAATAAATAAAAAAATTCAAATACTGCTTATTGAGGATGAAGAATATGACGTTAGACGCGTTAAAAATACTGTTCAACCTTTCCAGGATAACATAATCATCTCAGATATAGTCTCAAATGGAAAATCAGCAATTGATCTTTTAACCTTGAAGAAAGATCTGTTCGACATTGTAATTATGGATTTTCAAATAGCTGGCGGAATTATGGGTGAATCTCTTATTCAAAAAATTAAGGAGATTGAACCTTCAATCCAGATAATTGTAATTACAAAAATGACTATTAATATTTCTGATTATAATTTTGCCAATCGCTTGTTAAAGGCTGGGGCATTCTGGTACTGCACAAAATACCCGGGTGATATTGAGGAATATATTTATCAGCCAACTGATTTCATTTTAAGTATTTTTAATGCTTACGAGAAATGTCTGCTTGAGAGAGAACGATCTCGCTCGAATGCAAAGTTAGTCAGAAACATTGAAGATGTATTAATTCAAAAAAGAATAATTGGAAATTCACAGGTTATTTCTCAGTTAAAAAGTGAAATTGAAAAATATGCGCAAAGCAATGTTAATACTTTAATCAGAGGTGCTTCGGGCACAGGCAAAGAACTTGTTGCTTATAATATTCATTTCAGAAGCCAGCGCAAGCTTGAAAATTTTGTTGTTATAAATTGCGGCAGTCTTCCAAATGATTTAGTTGAGAGCGAACTATTTGGATATGAAAAAGGTGCATTCACCGGCGCAGATAAAAAAAAACTTGGTCTCTTTGAAATAGCAAACAACGGAACAGTTTTTCTTGATGAGATTACCGAGCTGCCTCTGCAGGCTCAGGTAAAAATCCTTCGCGTAATTCAAGACGGCGAAATTGAAAAAATCGGACGCACGGAAAAACTGCGCGTTGATGTTAGAGTGATTGCCGCAACAAACCGTAATATTGAGGAGGAGGTAAAAGCAAAACGCTTCAGAGAAGATCTTTACTATCGCCTTAATGTTCTGCCGATTTATGTCCCCGAATTAAAAAACCGTAAAGAAGATATCCCGCTGCTCACGGATTATTTTCTCTCGATGTTTAGTATTGATATGGGAAAAGATAAACCGGTAATCCCGCAAGAAACGATTGAGATAATGATTAACTATGATTGGCAGGGAAATGTGCGTGAATTAAAAAATGTTATTCAAAGATTTTTATTTACTGACCAAAGTATAATTACTCCTGCAATTGCAAAAAGAGCTATTGGAATTATCGATCCGATCAGCGGCATAGACAGTTCGGATGAATACAAATTTTTTACTCCTAATAAAATAATGCCATTAAAAGAAATGGAAAAAATCCTTCGCGAAAAGTATTTTAGATTTGTCAGAGAAAATACTTCCTCGGATACAGAGGCCGCAAAACAACTAGGTTTAGCGCCGCCAAATTATTATCGCATGTGTAAAGAACTTGGGCTCAAATAAAATTTAATTATCTTTTTAATAATTAGATTTTATCAGAATAATAAGAATAGATTTGATTTACTATTTTAGAAATAAGATTCGTTTAAAACCTTATGGGAAAATCCTGGTACTATTGTTGAATTGCTTTATGTAAATCATTATTCTTGTTAGAGGTTTAACTTATGTTTGGCAGCTTTATTTCCGCTTTTAAAAAATTACACATTGTAGTTGTACTTCTATTCTTCACACATTCATTTGGACAGGTTGCGTCTCTTGAAGCATCCTTTAGCTTAATTGGAATTAATGGTATAAATGTACCTTATCAAAATGGTATGCCCGTACCTTCATTTGAAAAACAAAATCGCACAATTATCAATCTAAAAGGTGAATGGAGGAAACAAAGATTTACCGCAGATGATAATATTACACTCGCTAAACGTGATGCGGCTGGATATCAAAACCTAATTAATGAAGCCGCCGAAAGATATCTCCCTTCCTATGATGACAGCGGCTGGGAAACAAAAATACTTCCCGCTGTCGAAAATGAAATGCATACTTATCCAACTGTGCCGGAATATTATGAGGATGGGGTGTGGTATCGAAGAGAATTTAACATTGATGCAGCAGATGCAAACAAGTTTATAAAATTAATATTCTATTCAGTCAATTATGTCGCCGATGTCTGGATAAATGGTAATTATCTCGGCTATCACGAAGGCGGCTACACTCCTTTCGCTTTTGATGTTTCACCTTTTCTGAATTACGGCAGTTCAAATCTTATTGCAGTTCGCGTTGATAATCCGGGATGGGGCAACAGAAATGATATTGTCCCTTACACAGATTGTGATTGGTTCAACTACACGGGAATAATTCATGATGTTTATCTTGAAATTTCTGACCCTGTATCAGTAATCAGAGCTGATATTGTTCCGCAAAGTATCAACGGTGAAGTACAGACTAATATTGTAATTTCAAATTTCAACAACCTAAATAAAGACGTTACATTAAATTTAGAAGTTTATGAAGCAGACATAAATGAAAACAACATTAATTCCGAATCAGCTTCCAATATTTTAGGTTCGTTTATTGGTGTTTCGGGTATAACTTCAACTTCATTAGTAATTCCTGCGGATTCAATTGAAGTTTGGCAGACTAATATCACTGTCAACAATCCAAAACTCTGGTCAATGAAAGCACCAAACCTGTATGTTATGAAAATTTCATTATCAGTCAACAGTGTTGTTGTCGATGAATATTACACTCAGTTTGGTATTAGGAAATTAGCGCTCGATGGAGATAAAGTTAAACTAAATGATAAAGTTATTTTTCTACCCGGTGTTGCCCGCCACGAAGACCACCCAATGCTTGGCAGAAGCATTCCTATTGACACGATCTATTCTGATTTACTAAAAGTTAAAAATATTAATTCAGTTTCACTACGAACTGCTCACTATCCAAATCATCTTCAAACATATTTACTCGCTGATAGGATGGGAATTGCCATTATCGAAGAAATTCCTGTTTGGCAATTTGATAACGCAACTGCCTGGGAAATTCAAAACAACACAAGGCACATTCACGAACAAATGTTCCGTGAGATGGTATTTAAGGATTACAACCGCCCTTCGATTTTTCTCTGGAGTACGGTCAATGAGTGTCTTGATGTACCAAATAGAAAAATTTTTATCGAAAGAGTAAATCAGGATTTGAAGCAAAATTATCCCGATGGAAGGTACATTGTTCAATCTGCCGCTGCAGATAGACCGGGACCAGAGGATGATTCTCAAAACGTTTGCGACGCTTTAGGATGGACAATGTATTTTGGAATTTTTTACGGTAACTCCTACTTCGCCGATACATATAATTTTATTAACGATGCTAAATCTTTTTTCCCAAACAAGCCGATACTTGATACAGAGTTTGGTTTCTGGTCGTCTGAAAATGGATCTACAACACAGGAACAGGTTGATGTTTTCAATTTAACATTTCCGGCATTTCAAATACATGCGGCGTTAAGTGCAAATGGTAATATTAATGAAAGCGGCGCGCTTCTCGGTTGCACTTGGTGGTGTATTTTTGATTGGTATTCAAATGGTCATCCATTTGGATTTCAAAGTATGGGTTTGTACGATATGTTCAGAAGTACCTTAAAACCTGTTGGTAATGTTTTAAAGAGTACCTATCTGCCATATTATCTTAATGGAGGAACAACAACGGAAGTATCTGGATCTCAATTCCAATTGCCAACGAAATTTTCACTTGAACAGAATTATCCAAATCCATTTAACCCCTCCACAAAAATTCAATATACAATTAGCAGCAGGCAATTTGTAACTCTCAAAATATTCAATTCACTTGGTGAAGA
>DAOLIQ010000016.1:0-1063 GCA_035328465.1 Ignavibacteriaceae bacterium
GTCATTCTCGCGAAAGCGGGAATCTGCTTAATATTCAATAGATTCCTGTTTGCACGGGAATGACATATTGAATTTTTCAGAAGTCTCATGTAATTCATTCAAATTTCTTAGCTATAGATTTCCACATTCGCTCCTATTTCACTCCTATTATACACCTAATTCACTCTAATTGGTTATTTTTATTTAGAGATATGTACTCGGTTTTATGTACGATTGAAATAAAACATATTTATTCACTTGAAAGAAATTTATTATGGTAAAAGTTAAACCCGGTATTTTTGGTCCGATAAGCGGAACGGTAGGAGAATTTGTCTATAGAATAAGAAATGGTGATCAAGTAAAATATAAGAGACCTGTAAATCAAAAAATCAGCGATTCACCTGAAGCAGTAACAGCAAGATCAAGGTTTGCAATGAATGTAAATTTCTCCAGATTCGTCAATTCATTCCCGGCATTAAAGTTCATCTGGAAGCAGGCTAAAATAAAGTCCAGCAACCACTATCAGAAAATTATTAAGAGCAATTTAGAATTCACTAAAAAGTACGGCATATCTACCCGGAATATTATAACTCCTGCCGGGCTTCCATTTACAGTTGAAGAAGTTTCAATAAAAGGAGGAGAGATAAGATTCAGAATTCCTTTTGATTCACCTAAGTTAATTGATTTAGCTGATGGCTCATTGTTTGTACATTTGGTTTTATACTTTTATGAAGCCAAGGAAGGAACAACTGCCGTTTACGATTTAAATTCTTTAACTAAAGAAATACCTAAAAAATCCGCAGGAAGGAGTTATACTATGCAATTAGAACTGGATGAAAAAATTAAATCAAATATAAAAGAATATCGTAAAGTCATCTTGTACTTTGCAGCTTATAGTTATGTACAAGATTTGAAGAAGATTTTTTGGACGACAACTTTTTCGAAAGAGATAAATCTTGAATACACCCTTGACATTATTGGAAATAGGTAATCATTCATTAATCAAATTAGGAAATCAAGGGAGAATGATCGTTGGAGGGTTATGTATTAGTTTGTTTCAGAGCCAACTGCCGGATTCGAACCG
>DAOLIQ010000016.1:1163-49620 GCA_035328465.1 Ignavibacteriaceae bacterium
GAGCCAACTGCCGGATTCGAACCGGCGACCTTCCCGATTTCTTCGGGATGCTCTACCCTTTCCTCTTTCCGGCTTTCGAGCCAACTGCCGGATTCGAACCGGCGACCTACTCATTACGAATGAGTTGCTCTACCAGCTGAGCTAAGTTGGCTTGTTGAATTTGGATTACAAAATATTGAGGCGAAGTGATGTCCTTCGCCTTTATTTAAAAAATGAATTGAGATTGAATGACTATCTTAATTTCTTTTTATGTCTATTCTTTCGTAATCGTTTTTTCCTTTTGTGAGTTGACATTTTATGTCGTTTTCTCTTTTTACCACAAGGCATTTTTTCTCCGTTTATTTAATTAATGTGAACTTAATAATTCCTGTGCTCTTTTTCCTGCATCAGTATTGGGATTTAATTTTACTGCTTTCTCCAACCATTGCTTTGCTGTTTGTAAATCTCCCGAAGCCATAGTAACTACCCCTAAATTCAGATGTGCAATTTGATGTGTTGGCTGATATGTAAGTGCTTTTTGCATTTCCTCTATCGCTTTAGGATAATTTTGTAAATTGTAGTAGCACACTCCCATATCAATTCTTGCGTCAGCATCCGAAGGATTTACTTCGAGATAATGAGTGTAATCAATTATAGCTTTATCATAAAATCCGGAATCATTTTTTAAGTGTGCAAGCTGAAGTAATAGTTGAATATTATTCGGCGCAGCTTTTACCTGCGCTTCCAGTTCGTTAATCTTTTGTACATTGTTTAGATCAACACCTGATGAACTTTCCTGCACGACATTATTCTGTGCTACTTCCTCTGAACCTGACAGGTTTATTTTTCCTGTAAGAACTAATAAAATGAAAATTATAATAACACCCGCCGATATACCTAAAATTATTTTTTTTGAATCGAGCATTTTATTTTGATTGGGTGCTGCAATTTTTCTATCGTGCTTAATATGCTTTTTCGTAGCTGTCTTCTGATGAATATTCTTTACTTTAGTTTTTGCGGCTTGCTCTTCAACAATTTTATTTACTTTTAATTCCGGTTTTGGTTCATTCCGTTTTTGAACTTTTATATTCTCACCCGTCAACTTTGCACCGCAGCTAATGCACACTTCAGTGGATACCGGATTTTCTTCACCGCAATTTTCACAGATCAAAACTTCATCACCGTTATCAACCTTTTCAATTTCGTTTTCATTGTTTTGCGTTATACTAATTAATTCAACACCACATTGAGGGCAAAACTTAAACTCACCCGAAATCTCAAATCCACATGATGAACAAAAGCGAGTCATCTATAAATTCTCCTTAAGATTTCCTTTCATTCCACTATCAACTAGTTCTTTAAAATCTTTTGAGAATTTGAAAGTCGGAACGAAATGTTCAGGCACAAATACTTTCTGTCCGCTTTTTGGATTTCTTGCATTACGAGCATTTTTCTTTTTCACTTTATAACTTCCGAAGCCGCGTATTTCAATACCTTTACCTTCGCGCAGAGATTCAATAACGGTTGTTAAAAAACCTTCAATTATCGCTTCAGTTTCTAATTTAGTAAGTCCGGTTCCATTTGCGACTTTGTCTACTATGTCAGCTTTGGTCATCTGGCATTCCTTTCCATAAATCCTTTTAATTTAGAGTGTTAAGTTATTAAAGAACCTTTGCAAAAACAATTTTATTTTATTCAGGCGAACTATAACCGAAGTTGAGTAATTGTTCCCAATTTGAAAAGATTTCTCAACTTGGAATGTAGTTCATAAAAAATGACTTAAATAATAACCAATTTTGATGGTATGCGATTTGAGTGCTTATTTACAATTAACAAAAAAGGAATTTAAAATGGAATTACTTCAAATTATTGAATCATCAGTTTTTTTATTCTCATTATTCGGAATATTTCTGCTTTTTATTTCATTTGTAAGTTATCGGATGAAAAGAACAAATAATAAGTTGGTACTTCAACCTGTCCAGCGAAGTTCACAAACGGAAACTCAATCTGCGTTCAATAGCATAAAATCTAATGAAAATACAAAATTCATTAATAGTAATTCTTTCCTTACAAATAGATTTGTCATTTTGAATGAGAATCCTATAATAACTAGTAATGCTCGAAATGAAAATTATTCATTTGAATATTCACACGTTAACACTCAATCAGAAGAATATAAACGACTTAGACCGGCAAAATTTTACTCGCTTGATGAATTAAAGTAAACCCCCAAATAAAACGCATTTTACGTCATCCCATTTTAAGCATAGGGCTTTCCCGTTCACTTTAAAAAAAATGTGACCACTGCTGCCCAAATGTGATTTACTACTTTTTATCCGAACTATCCATTAAATATTTTTTTATCTTACTGCTGATTAAATTCAATTTTTTAGAAAGGAATTTTTTATGCAGCTTGAAATAAAGATAGAAGGAATGTCCTGCCAGCATTGTGTAATGGCAGTTAAAAAAGAAATTTCAAAATTGGCTATAGACAATTTAGATGTAAAAATCGGTGAGGCTAAAGTTAAATTTGATGAATCAAAAGTTAACCCCGCAGCAATAAAACAAGCGATAGTTTCAGCCGGATATATTGTTGTAGAATAAAAAATACCATGAAAGAATTAAAGATTGAAAAATTATCTTTGCCTGTTGAAGGAATGACCTGTGCAAGCTGTGTTGCCCGTGTAGAAAAAACAATAGCCAAGCTCGATGGAATAAAAAATGTTAGTGTTAACCTTGCTACTGAAAAAGCCTCATTTGAGTATGATCCTGATTTGCTTGATTTTAAAAAATTAGCAGATTCAATTGAAGATGCCGGCTATAAGCTTGATTTATCTTTACTTGATAAACAATCTTTATCAACTGATTCGGCTGAATTAAAAGTTGACACTCATTTAAAAGAATTAAAGAATGATCTTTTATTCGCTGCTGTGCTTTCAGTGCCGATACTATTAATAAATATGGGAATGATGTGGGAAGGTTTTTTTCTAAGAAAATTCCTGAACATTGAAGAGATAAATAAAATATTATTAATCCTTACCACGCCTGTGGTGTTCGTATCCGGTAAAAGATTTTATAAAATTTTCTGGAATAACTTAAAGCATTTTACTGCTGATATGAATTCGCTGGTTGCAATTGGTACCGGTGCAGCTTTTGTTTTTAGTTTACTGCTCTCGCTATTCCCCGAATGGTTCTCTCATCAGCATAATCAACTTCATGTTTATTTCGATACGACTGCTGTGATAATAACTTTGATCTTGTTAGGTCGGTGGCTTGAAAGCAGAGCAAAATCTAAAACTGGAACTGCAATAAAAAAACTAATTGAACTTCAACCTAAGACAGCAATTGTAAAAGAGAATAATCGTGAGATTGAAAAGAGATTAGAAGATTTAAAGTCAGGTGACATAGTTGTAATAAAACCCGGTGGAAAGATTCCTGCTGATGGAGTTATTATTTCTGGCACATCAACTGTAAATGAAGCAATGATAACCGGTGAAAGTTTACCAGTTGAAAAAAATATTGGGGCAAGCGTTATTGGCGGAACTATAAATTCAACAGGCTCATTTGAATTTAGAATTACAGAGATTGGAAATAATTCCGTACTCGGACAAATTATTAAATTAGTAGAAGCAGCTCAAGGCTCTAAAGCACCAATTCAAAACTTAGCTGATAAAGTTGCAGCAGTTTTTGTCCCGATTGTTGTTGGTATTGCATTAGCTACTTTTTTTATCTGGTTATTTTTGTCGCCTGATAATTTTAGCTTTGCATTAATGAATTTTGTTGCTGTGCTGATCATTGCCTGCCCTTGTGCTTTAGGACTAGCAACCCCGACAGCTCTGATTGTCGGGATGGGTAAAGGTGCGCAGAGCGGCATTCTTTTTAAGGATGGAGAAAGTTTGGAGGCACTCAATCACGCCGATATAATAATTTTTGATAAGACCGGAACAATAACGGACGGAATTTTATCAGTTAATGATATTTACACAAATAATATTTCTGAAGAAGAATTTCTTTCATTGCTTGCTTCCTTAGAAAGTAAATCCGAACACCCGATTGCCAAAGCTATTATGAATTACTCATTATCAAAAAGTATCAATCTCAAAACCATAAGCGAATTTGCAGCTGCACCCGGGAAAGGATTAAAAGCAAAATTTAATGATGATTTTATTTTAGCCGGCAACAAATCATATATGAAAGAGAATAATGTTGATATGAACATTATTCTTGAAAGATTTAAAACTAATCCGACTGATAGCTCTTCAATAATTTATCTTGCAGTAAATGGTGAGGCAAAGGGATACGTCACAGTTAATGATTCAATAAAAAGTAACGCTTCTGAAGTAGTTAGAGAGTTAAAACAAAATAATTTGGAGCCTGTTCTTTTGACCGGCGATAATTTTATTGTCGCTAAACGAGTTTCTGATACTGTTGGAATTTCTAAATTTGAAGCTGAGGTTTTACCAGAGAACAAATCATCTGTTGTAAAAAAATTTCAAAGTAACAATAAAAAAGTTGTTATGGTTGGTGACGGAATTAATGACGCCCCTGCCTTAGTCCAAAGCGATGTTGGAATTGCTATTGGAACAGGTACAGATGTGGCTATCGAAAGCGCTAACGTTGTGTTAATGAATGGAGATCTTGGCGGGATTGTTCAATCATTTAAACTTTCCAAACAAACAATCAGAGTTATTAAACAGAATCTTTTCTGGGCATTTATTTATAATGTAATCGGAATTCCACTTGCAGCACTGGGATTACTTAACCCGATGTTTGCAGCATTAGCAATGTCATTTAGTTCTGTTTCAGTTGTGAGTAATTCTCTAAGATTAAAACGAATGAAGTTATAAAAAAACCGGATCAACTCCGGTTATCGAATTTGTTAGATTATTCTGAATTAGATTTTGGGTAATCTTTCTAAATAACTGCTTGTACTGAGGACAGCAAAACTCTCGGTATTTCTAAGTTCATCAATAGTTAAACAATTCATATAACTCATCGAACTTTTTAATCCATCCGAAATACTATCAATCACATTTTTAACCGCACCCTTGTATGCAACCATAGTTTCTTCGCCTTCAATAAACTCATTACGCATCTTCACACCAAATGAAGCTGAACCTCTGTATTTTTTCCACAGCTGACCATTGTATTTAATGACTTCTCCGGGTGTCTCACGTGTTCCCGAAAGCATTCTTCCGAGCATCACAACATCTGCACCAAGTGCTATAGCTTTTGCAACATCACCCGAACTTTTTATACCGCCGTCTGCAATAATTTTTATGTTTAATTTCTTTTCTTTGCGTGTAAAATAAACATCAAGTAAAGAAGATACCTGCCCAATTCCTATTCCTGTTTGAATCGAAGTTGTGCAAACACTTCCCCCGCCTATCCCAACTCGAACTGCATCAGCTCCGCTGCTTTCAAGCTGTTCCAATGTTGAACCGTGCGCCACATTTCCAATAATAATTTTTGAATCAAAGCGTTTTTTAATCTCGTATGTTTTTTGAAGCACTTCCTTATTATTTGCGTTGGCCGTATCCAGACAAATTACATATTGTTTTGAAGCGAGTTTCTCTATTATCCTTAGTTCAGTTGACAAAGCTATAGACACTGCTTTAATGCCATCCCCTTCGACTTCATCAGACAAGATTTCATCTAATGATGAATCAAATCTATTCAGAATTCCAAGACAGCCAAGTTTTGATAATTCTTTTGCCATTTCAATCCCGGTAACAGTATCCATCGGGCTGGATAATACCGGCACTGATAAATTGAGACCAAGAAATTGCGAGTTAGTCACTGCTTCGTTCCGCGATTTTAAAGCGGAAACTTGCGTTGGAATCAGACTCAAATCATCGTAGGTAAGAGATAGGAAATATTTATTTAGATCGGATTTGGTTTGTACGAACATATTATTAGAATTTAACAGCCAATTAAATTAATTCTTCTATTTCATTCAGCAGTTGAGTCATTTTTTTTGTCACGGCAAGCACAGGATCTTTCGAATTCATATCAACACCTGCACGCTTTAGAATATTAATAGAATAATCTGAACTTCCGGCTTTTAGAAATTCCTGATAATTTTTAACAGCTTGCGAACCCTCTTTTTTCACCTTTGCTGCCAATACTTCTGATGCCGCCATACCGGTTGCATATTGAAAGACATAAAAATTATAATAGAAATGCGGAATGCGCGCCCAGGTATATTCCTCTTCTTTATCAACTATCATTGCTGGTCCCCAATACTTTTGGTAAATATCTTTATAAAGTTTACAAAGGGAATCAGACGTTAAAGCTTCTCCTTTTTCAGCACTTTCATAAACGATTGATTCAAACTCAGCAAACATAACCTGACGGTAAAAAGTAGCAGTAATATTGTTCAAATATTTTTCAATCAGGAATAATTTTTCCTGTTTGTTCTTTGCATTCTCAATTAAATAATCAAGAAGAAGTGATTCGTTAAAGGTGGAGGCAACCTCAGCAAGAAAAATAGAATAATTAGAATAAATAAATGGTTGGTTAAGTCCGGTGTAATACGAATGCATATTGTGACCCATTTCATGGGCAAGTGTAAATACATCATTCAATAAGTTAGTCCAATTCAATAACACATAAGGATGAACACCGAAAGTTGTACCGGATGAATATCCCCCGCTTCGTTTACCTTTTGTCTCATATACGTCAATCCATCTGTTATCGAAAGCCATTTTCAGCGAAGACAGATAATTTTCCCCCATCGGTTTCAATGCTTCAAGAACGAGTTGTTTTGCTTCCTCAAAGTCATATTCCTTCTCTGAAGATTCTGGAAATATTGTAACATAAACATCATAGGGGTGTAGGTTCTTCACACCAAGTAATTTCGTTTTCAGTTTTGCCCAACGGTGAAGAGGTTCTAAATTTTCTCCGACTGCGTTAATAAGATTGTCATATACAAAAACAGGAATATTATTCCTGTCCAATGAAGCTTCTTTAGCAGATGAATAGTTTCTGACCTTAGCATTAAAAATATTTGTCTTTAAATTTCCATTGAACAGCGAAGTGAACGTGTTCATAAAGTCTTTGTATGGTTTTAGGTAAGCCTTAAAAGCTCGTTCACGATAAGTTTGATCTTTAGAATACATTGCAGAATAAAATCTCCCATGGGTCATTTGAACTTTACTTCCGCTTTCATCTTCCACAGATGGGAATTCAATATCGGCATTTGTAAAGAGTGAGTAAGTATTGTAAGGCGTTTGAAGAGCATCGGAAGCAAGTGATAAAATTTCTTCGCTATGTTTATCCAACGTATGCTTTTTAGTTCTAAGAAGTTCTTCAATGTAATGGCTATAAATTTTAAGCTCATTTAAATTATTTATCATCTCGAGCAGTTGATTATCGGGGATGGAAATTAATTCGGGTCTTATAAATGAACTTGCCGTGTTAGCCTTGGAATATAAAGTACGAATCCTGTCATCTGCTGCCTGATATTTTGTAACCCTCATGTCCGAGTCTTTTGCAAGCATTGCGTATAGATGCAGCCGCTCAAGTTTTATCCCAATCTCATTATCAAAATTCAAACATGCCAATAAGTTTTGCACGCTCTTTGATAATTGTCCTTCAAATTTTTTATAATTTGGAATTTGGGATTCCACCCATCTAAAATCAGATTCCCAATCGTCATCTGTTAAATAAATATCCTGAAGATTCCACTTGTATTTGGCTTCGATTTCTTCACGAACCGGCAAGGACATGACCTCATCTTTATGAAAAAATAATTTATTTGGCTTTAACCGCATTTAAGAGTTCCTAGAAAAATGAATATTTAAATAATTGAAATAACCAGCGGACAAATTTATTAAAATCTATTTAAATAACTAAAAGTTTTCTTCGTAAATTTTTCCCGCTTGACTTATTTCAACAGAATCATTTTTCTCGAAATAGAAAGATTTTCAATCCGAATAGTGTAAAAATAAACTCCGCTGGTCAAAGAATTTTTCAACAACTTATTTGAATCAAAAACGATTTTATAATTTCCTGCAGATTGGAAATCGTTTACAAGCTTAATAACTTCCCTGCCGAGTACATCATAAACACTCAATGAAACTTGTGAAGCTTCTGGAATGTTATAGTAAATTGTAGTCGATGGATTAAATGGATTGGGGTAGTTCTGACTTAATGAGAAATTTAAGTCGGCAAAATTTTCTTCACGTACATCAGTTATTGGCTGAATAATTTCTGTTGATAAGCCTGGAATGTATAATGTATCATAACCCAATATTGAAAGATCAACTAATGTTGAAGGAATGATTTCTTTCAGCACCCAATTTTGTGGAGCAATCCATAATGAATCTTTACTTGATAGAATTGGAATTTCAATCGCTGGCAGAGGTGGTATAATCAACAGGTAACTAATTGAACGAGTAATCAAAAATTTCTTAGCAAGGAACGAGCCGATTTGTGTATCAATGTTTTCATCTTCCAATCGCTTTCCGGAAGCTTTGAATCTTAGTGGAACATCAAGCGTATTGATTGTGACCGATGTGTCTTTCGTATAAATTAAATAATCCGTGTTTAGCGAAGAACCAAATCTATATGTATCGTACCATGCCTCGAGAGATGTAAATAATCCTAGGAAACTAAATGAAGAGTCTATTCCGAGCGAATCGAGATAAGCAAGAACCGCAGAAAGATTAGCTGCTCTGAAATATTCATAGGCATCCATTCCGCTAAAACTTAAAAATGAAGTATCAACATAAGGTATAAAGGGAAGGGTTTCAAGTGTTCCGGTTTTAGAAAGGATAATACTTGCGGATCTGCCTTTGTAATTTTCAACAACCGCAAATGAATCAATTCCGTAATAAACTATCGAGTCCAATTCATTATTCACCGAATCAAGTGGAGTAAATTTATAATTCCATATGTATCCGGCGCTTGAAGGGAAATAGTCCGAGGCTTGCTGAGCAAATAGCGAGATTCCAAAAAACAAAACTGCTAAAATCGATTTAGTAATAATTCTCATTTTTTATTCCTTGTATTTATAATTTTATTTCTAATATAATATAGTGTTTAATATGGCGAAAGCTGGACTTTTAATTTTCCTGTAAAATCGATCAATTGAATTTTTATGGAAGAGGGAATAAATCCTTCCACTGAAATTATGCGCGAAGCAATTTCTTCATTGACAAAATATTCGAAATATGAATCCCCATTATCATTTAGAATATTTAATTTAACCACACCTTTAGAATAATCTAAATTGGTTATTAATAGATTAACAATATCAAAGGTAAAACTGGTTGGTTCAGTAAGTGTGAAGTTTGCGTTATCTGCATTGATAATGAATGTATAGGAGTTAAATTCTTTTATTTGTGTTGGCTGATTAATATTTCCACTAATATTATCAGGTTGAATGATTTCTTCTCTGCAAGAAATAAAAATCATCAGGCTAGAAAAGATCAGTGTATTTAATATTAATTTACTCACAGGGTTCACTCATCGAAATAAAACACTGTCAATTGAGTTTTTGAAGAAATCAAAATTTCTTCTTCCTAATATTATCTTTTCCTGCTTCCCGTTCCCATCGTAAATGAACGTTGCCGGTACTTCACCGCTCCATTTACTGTTTAACAAGTTTATAATTTTTTCACTTTGTTTTTCGGCTGCGATAAAAACATTGAACCCGGCTTTGAACTTTTTAATAGTGGAAACTACTATTGAATCATCTTCAGGTTGGTCAACACTGAGACTGACAAAATCAATATTTCTCGTCTTATACTCATTGAAAGTTTTTACTAGTTCAGGGAACTCCTGTATGCAAGGTTCGCACCATGTTGCCCAAACATTTATAAAAAGCGCTCGTCCATATCTGATACTTATTAGCTGACTAAGCTTCGCTGAATCAAGCTCCGGAACGTTGTATGGGTGTGGTGCTATTAGTTTATTATTCCGCTCCGTTTGAATTTTCTGGACCGGCTCATCATTCTTTTTTAAGCACCCTGTTAAAAAAAAGCTAAAACAAATAACTATCAAAACTATTTTTATCATCAGTTAGATTTTTTTAATTGAGCAGCCAAATGCTTTTGTTCTTTTATTTGAAACCTTATCACCGTTCAATATCTGGGTCAGTGCGTTTGCCAGGTCTTTAACCTCCACCTTTGCTTCATTTTGTGAATCGTCGATTCTACCATGATATAAAATTTCAAAATCAGAATTTAGTACGTAGGCTTCAGGAGTTACGGTTGCGTTCAACTTATTAGCAATAATATTCTTTTCATCTTTAAGGATCAGAAAATCTAATCCCTTTTCTTTTGCATGTTTTTTTATGCTGATATTATTCTCTTCTTTGTTCGAGTTTATTCCAATAAACGTAATTCCCTTTCCATTGAATTTCTTATTAAGCTCAATCATTCTTGAATTATAAGCATTTGATACCGGACATTGAGTTGAAATAAAAATCAGTACGATCGCTTTGGAATCCTTGAAATCTGAGAGTGAGTATTTATTTCCATCATAATTATTAAGAGTAAAATTTTCAATCTTTTCGGGATCGTCACCTGAATTCATCGCAAAAATTTTTGCTGAGGCACAAAAAATGAAAACAGTAATTAGTGTGAATAATAATTGCTGAGAAAAGTATTTCGACATTTTTAAATCCTTTTTGAATTATAGATAATTAAAATAATTTTTCAATGATAGGTAAAATTCTTTCCCTATTATTTCAATCAGTACTGTTCGTTAACCTCTTCGAAAACTGCTCTTGCGGCATGGAACTTACCTTTAAATTTATCAGAGTGTTCTTTTTGAAGTTTGGCTGCATAATTCAGTTGGTAAAACTCATATTCTTTCAATGCGGAAAATTTATATTGAACTACATAATTCACTTCGTCTGAAGTGCCAGAAGGAATAATTATCTTATAAAATTTGTGAGAAAGAAATGAACCTGTGTTCATGACATCTTGCAAATGAGTCTGTTCCATCCATTTTACCCATTCGCTTGCCACCTCCTTCTTTATTCCGATTGTAACTTGATAAATAAACATTTAACTCCATTTACTTTTTAATTATTGCCCAATGCGGGAAAGTTGAAAGATCAAATAAAACTGTACCTAAAAAATATACCAGCAATGAAACTATAACAACACCCACCAAATTTAAAACAAAACCTGTTTTTGCCATATCACCTATTTTTAATCTTCCGCTTGCGAACACTATAGTGTTTGGCGGCGTCCCAACCGGAAGCATGAACGCCATTGATACAGAAAGAGTTGCTGCAATCATCAACAAAAGTGGATTCATTTTCATTGCTACGGAGATTGAGGCAAGTATCGGCAGAATCATATTCGCTGTGGCTGTATTCGAAGTTAACTCAGTCAAAAAATTCAGTGACAGCGACACAATCATTAATAATAAGAGCGGTGTTAAGAATGAAAACCCGGAAATGCTATGACCAATTAATTCTGATAACCCTGAAACTGAAAACCCCTGCGCTAATGCAAATCCTCCTCCAAATAACAAGATGATAGACCAGGGCACTTTTTGAAATACCTCAACATCAATAATTGTTTTTTTTCCATTCAAACTACTTTTTGAGGGAATAATAAACATTATCAGCGACATAAAGATTGCAACGGTTCCATCATTTATAAACTCCGGGTACGGAAGCAGATTTTGCCAGCCGGGAATTTTGATAAGTCCAAAATTCAAATCGGTTCGGAAAATCCACAATAAAGCTGTCGAACAAAAAATTATTCCCACTGCCTTTTCTTCAAAAGTCGTTTTACCAAGATTTTTGTATTCATTAATAATAAAAGACTTATCAACTTTTAAGTCGTTTGATAATTTGAATTTTATTTTTGTCAGCAGAATTATTGCAGCAGTAAGCATCATAGCAGAAATTGGTAAACTTAATGACATCCACGATCCGAAAGAAATCGCAGGTGATTCGGGAAAAGTGATTTGAAGTATTTTAATCAGGGCAAGATTTGGAGGGGTTCCAACTAAAGTTGCCATCCCCCCAATAGAACTCGCATAAGCTATTCCAAGCATCATGGCTTTGGAAAAATTTTCAAGCTTCGCTTTTCCAAATGTATTTTCTAAATTGCTGATTACAGATAGAGCAATAGGAAGCATCATTAATGCAGCGGCGGTGTTAGAAATCCACATTGAAATAAAAGCCGTTGCAAACATAAAACCAACAACAATTGCCGAAACAGTTCCGCCGAACCACGAAATTATTTTTAATGAAATTCTTTTATGAAGATTCCACTGTTCCATTGCAAGCGCAATTATGAATCCTCCGAGGAACAAAAAAATGACAGAGTTGATGTATGATGAGGCAACTTTTTCTCCATCACTTATTCCTAAAAGCGGAAACAAAACTAACGGAAGCAATGATGTCGCAGCCAAAGGGACAGCTTCCGTAATCCACCAAATTGCCATCAAGGAAGCTATTGCAGCCATAACGATAGCGTTTGAATTTTCGAAATAAACCTGGGCTAGACAATAAATTGCTGCAGCAGTGATCAAACCAAATATCAAACCGGCTTTTTGCGCTTTGTTCATAAAATTTTCTGTTAAAATTTCTTTATCGAAAATAACGAAAAGTGAAGTGAGATTGAATTAATTTATTGATTAGCTTCGATTTTTATACTTACTCGTGCAAGACATATTTTCCCAAATGCAAGATTTACATTTACCAAGGATAGGTTTACACAGGTTTATTATATGTCTTGCAGCAGCTGCTGTAAAGACACCTCAATTGAAAGCAAAACTGCCTTTTGCATCATTATAGTTATTTCTACGATTGGGAAAAATATTATTAGTTGTGGAAATAAAACGTGGTAAACGGAGAACTGCAAAATCTTATCTTAATTATTTTTTAACAAGTTCTATTTTTCAAAAGTCTTATGTAGAAAATTCAACTAATGATGCTTCTGCTCAAATAAAATTCCCTTTTTGAGTGAAGACAAACTATTTATATTTGAGGTGTCAATATTCAAAACAGGAATATTTGAACAAAAATTTAATCTAAAATAAACTTAACTTGCATTCCAAAATTTCAAAATAGGAGCAATCAATTGTCATTCATGGAAAAATTAAAGAAGATTTTTCAGCATAAAAAAGAAGAACCTGTCAAACCGAAAACACCAAAAGAAAAAGTATTAGAATTCATAAAACAATTATTATATGCAGCCGCAGCGGCTTTTGTTATAATCACATTTGTAATTCAGAATACAAGAATTCCAACCGGATCTATGGAAGACACAATTCTTGTTGGAGATTTTGTACTTGTTAATAAATTTGTTTACGGCTCAAGCTCGCCGAAATATATACCGTTAACAGAAACAGAAATACCTCATTTCAGACTGCCGGCATTCAAAGATCCTCAGGCAAAAGATATAGTTGTTTTTGAATTTCCCGGCAACAGAGATGAATTATTTCCGGAGGAGCTTGGTGTAAACTATGTTAAAAGATGTATCGGAACACCGGGTGATACAATTGTTATTGTTGATAAAGTTGTCTACGTAAATGGAAAAGAATTTTGGCGCCCCCCCCATATTAAATATTACGCGGGGAGATATTCCATGAATATGCAGTCAATTCCAAAAGGGATTGCAAACCCAAGAATATTTCCCAAAGGCATGCCCTGGAATGAAGATAATTATGGTCCGCTTGTGGTTCCTTATGAAGGCTACACCGTCCCATTAAATATAAATAACATTGAACAATGGAGAATGACCATTGATCGTGAAAATGGAAAACGCATTGTTGATATTCGAGGTAATGAGATTTTAATTGATGGAAAGGTTGTAACTTCTTACACATTCAAAAAGAATTATTATTTTATGATGGGTGATAACCGTGATGATAGTCTTGACAGCAGATTTTGGGGATTTGTTCCAAGGGACATGGTTGTCGGTGAGGCTTTTATTACCTTGTTTTCTTGGGATAGAGATATTCCTTTTTCTGAGTTTGTCAAACTTATCGGGTCGATTCGCCTTGACCGTGTATTGAAATTATTACACTGATAAGCAAGTATTTTTTATGAATCATCTTGACCTTAATTATGAAAAATACAAGCTTCCAAATGGTCTTCAGGTAATTTTACACAAGGCAGATAAACCCCATCTTGTTGCAGTAAATCTCTGGTACAAAGTCGGCTCCGCTTATGAAGTAAAAGGCAAAACCGGCTTAGCCCATCTCTTCGAACACATGATGTTTCAAGGCTCAGAAAATGTGCCGAAAGAAATGCATTTCAAACATATACAGGAGGCAGGGGGGTCTCTGAATGCATCTACTGCTTTTGATAGAACCAACTATTATGAAAAACTTCCATCAAATTATCTTGAACTTGCTTTGTGGCTTGAATCAGACAGGATGGGATTCTTTCTTCCTGCACTTACACAGGAAAAACTTGATAATCAAAAGGATGTTGTAAAAAATGAAAGGCTTGAGCGTTATGATAATCAGCCTTATGGATTAGCGTGGGAACTTATGCTGTCTAATATTTATCCTTTAGACCATCCTTATAATAATTCGACTATTGGTTCGTTAAACGATATTTCAAGTTTTACACTCGACGATGTTACTTCATTTTTTAAAAAGTATTATTCACCCGCAAATGCTTCTCTCGTAATTGCCGGCAATTTTGAATTCAAGAAAGCAAAATGTTTAGTGGAAAAATATTTCAGCGAGATTCCTGATTTTTCAGCTCTAAAATCACCATCCACTCAAAAAAATCATTTGAATGAAAATAAATTTTTAACCCATTATGATAAAGTTCAACTTGAAAGGATTTACTTTACATGGCCTTCAGTCAATTTTTTCCATGAAGACGAGGCTGCATTAATTATGCTGGCAAGTATTCTAACTGATTCAAAAAAATCGAGATTATACAATTCTATTGTTTATGAAAATGAAATTGCTCAGGATGTTTCAGCGTATAATTTTTCAGGAAAGTTCGGAGGTCATTTCATGATTGCAGCCACGGTTAAACCGGGTAAAAGTATTGAGCAGGTTAAAGATGAAATCTTCAAAGAAATAAAATTTATTGCCGAAGATTCTATTACTGAAAATGAACTTTTAAAAACTAAAAATATTTTAAAGTCACATTTTGTTTATTCATTACAAAGGCTGGATCTGCTTGCTGATATGATTAATAGTTATGACTATTATTTGGACGAACCAAATAGTTTAGCCGGCGATCTTTCAAGATTTACAAAATTAAAAACGAGCGACATAAAGGATGTGGTAAACAAATATCTTTTTAAGCCATTTTTTGAATTAAGAATCCTTCCCGAAAAAAATAGATGACATTAATAAATCGAAAAATAAAGCCCGAGGCGACTGCAGAGCTTGAATACGATTTCCCTTCGATTCAAAAATTTATTCTGCCAAATGGAATAAAAGTATTTCTGCTTCAAAGAAATGAACTACCGATTGTACGGATTATTACCCAGCTTGACTTTGGAAGTTCGCACGACCCTTTTGAAAAAAAAGGACTTGCAAGACTTTTATCAAATTGCATCGATGAAGGCGCCGGGGAATATGATGCTCTTCAACTTGAAGAAGAATTCGATATTCTTGGGACACAATTTCACATTGACTGCAGCGATGACATTACGACATTTAACATTTTAACACTTGCTGAAAATATTAACAGGACACTTTACTTGTTAAGTTTAATTCTTCAGTTGCCTCATTTAAGTCAGCAAAATTTTGAAAGAGAAAAAAGAAAGACACTTACGCGGTTAATTCAAGTGAAAGACAACGCAGAATACATTGCGAATAGAATTTTTTTTCAAAAAATATTTGGCAAACAAAGTTTTTATGCTCATCCATCTTTAGGCTATGATTACACAGTAAACGAAATTACAAACAATGATTTGTTAAATTTTTATAAGCAATATTATCTGCCGAACAATTTATCCATGATTGTTGTCGGCAATATCTCTAAAGAGCATTTGATAAATAACCTTGAAAAATATTTTGTCAAATGGGAATCAACTCCACTTATTAAGCAGGAAAATCATTCCGAAGAAGTTACTTCGCAAAGTTATTATTTCGTGGATAAAAAAGATGCCGTTCAAACAGAGATCAGAATTGGGCACACAACCGGTCAGCTTGTATATGATAATTTTTTCAAAAAAATATTTTTAAATACTGCTTTTGGCGGATATTTTGCAAGCAGACTGAATAAAAATTTAAGAGAAAGAAACGGATATACATACGGAATCTCTTCCTCAAACCTTTACTTAAAATATGCCAGCAAAATTTCCATAGCTACCTCAGTTAGCTCAGATGTAACGCGCAAAGCGGTTGATGAAATATTTTTTGAAATTAATAAAATTAAATTTGGACTTACGGAGGAAGAATTTGAATCTGTCAAGTCTTATCATATTAAAAAATATCCTCTCGATTATGAAACAATAAGCAGTTTAGCAAATAGAATTTCAGTTAAACTTCAGTTGAATTTGCCTGATGATTATTTTGGCAGTTACCTTAACAAAATAAAGGAGACAACATTGGAAGAGGTTAATTCAATTGCCGATAAATTTATAGATGAAACAAAATGTGTTGTAGTATTAGTTGGCAGCAAGGAAGTAATTACTGAACAATTCGCCGACAAAAACCTAATTGAACTTGATTATAATGGAACAGCACTTGATTGATTCATCCGAATTACTTCAGACGGATTAATAAATTTGTACCCTATTTTTTTCCAGCCAACAATATCATCGGCAATTGATAAATAATCAGATGAACTGATTAAGATTAGTTTTGCTTCTCCATCACTCATCGATTTTAATACGTCATTAATTTGGCCAGACAAATTAAATTCTGACAAAAGGTGAAAGAGGTTTTGTTTGTGTAAAAATCTTAGTCCGCTTTTCTCCAGCCAATCAATAATCAATTCCCCCTTTGATGAATTGAAAATAGATGATTCATCATCAATCATAAAAAAAGCAGCATTGCCAAAAGAGTTTATAATCGCTTTTACTGAAAGCTGCAAACGATCAGCAGAGTATCCTGTTTCGAGCTTGTAATCTACATCAGCTATATCATCATTTAATATTAGAGCATATTCCTTTTTGCAGCTTTCCAGAATTTTTTTCAATTCGTTGCCAGGTAAAAACAGGAATGAAAATTTTTCAGCAGATGAATTGAGTATCTGGAAGTTATCCTCGTCCAGTTTTTCTTCGTCAAAAATAATAAACCCGATCAATCCTGATTTACGATGAATGGAATTTTCATAATCAAAATCAGCTTTTACAATTTTTTCACCATTTGAAAATATTTCTAATGTTGAAAGTCCGTTGGTCTTTATTTCATTCGATAGGATGTTTGTTTCTGTACTGGAGAAATCTTCAAACACTTGACTTAATAAAACAGGAATAGGAAGGTCGGAAGGAACACTGATTTTGTAATTAGTGAAAGTATTGGTGGACGATTTATCCTTCCCGGATTTTTTAATTATCCATTCATCATTAAATCCAAATTTTTTAATTTCATCATAAAACACTTTGTTGATTTCAACTGCAGATAGATTTTTTTTTTCATCAGTTTGAAGTGGATAAAATTTAGCCACAACAACATTAATCAGCAGCAACAAAACGGCAACTGAAAATAAAACGATGGGGACTTTCTTCCTATCTTTAACCAAGCCGTCAAATAATTGAATCATTTATTTTTAAATTCAGCTTTACGTTTTTCGAGAAATGCTGCTGTACCTTCTTTAAAATCCGCTGTTCCGCAGCAAAGCGAGAAAAGTGAGGCTTCATAATTCTGCCCCTCCCTGGAAGACATTTCATCAACGGCATTTACCGATGCAACGGCGAGCCTTACTGCTTGCTGCCCTTTCGAAGTTATTTTTTCGGCAAGCTCAAAAACCTTTGCCATCAGTTCCTCTTTAGGATAGACTTTACTCACTAATCCAATTCGCAGTGCTTCTTCAGCATTGATCATATCTGCGCTTAAGATTAATTCCATTGCGCGCCCCGAATTAATTAATCGAGTAAGCCTTTGTGTTCCACCGTAACCAGGAATAATTCCAAGATTAACTTCGGGCTGCCCGAACTTTGCATTATCAGATGCAATTCGAATATGGCATGCAAGTGATAGCTCACACCCACCGCCAAGAGCAAAGCCGTTCACTGCCGCAATTACAGGCTTACCGCAATTCTCGATCATATTAAACACCGCCTGTCCTTTTTCAGCAAATGATTTGGCTGATAAAACATCAAGCTGATGAATCTCAGCAATATCTGCACCAGCAACAAAAGCTTTCTCCCCACTCCCGGTTACAATTGCAGCAAATACATCTTCGTTTTCTTTTATAAAACTGAAAACTGATTTTAATTCTTCCATGACTGTATGATTTAACGCATTAAGTTTCTCTGGTCGGTTGACAGTCACTAAAGCAATATGATTTTTTACTTCGAACAGTAGTGTTTGGAAATTCATGATATCCTCTAAAAGCTAATGAATAATGGTAATCTTACTTTTAAATCGAATCCAACAAATTGATTGTCGGTGTAATAATTATATGTAACTAAAAATTCCGTTAAGAACATAGAAATGCCGGCACCGGCACTAAATCCAATTTTAGAATTGCTTTCAAGAAAATTAGACTTCCCCGTCCCAGATTTAAATTGATGAAGTTTCTCATAATAGCTGTACGCAAAAGAAAATTCAGAGAAGGGAATAATTAGAACGATTTGCTCCAATACTGGCGGGAAAAAATATCGGATTCCTAAATTTATTGGCAGTACGTTAGTAGAAAAGTTGGAATAGTCTGTGGTTTTGTAAAAATCATTTGAACCGGGAAAAGTTTCAAAACCTATTTTGCTAAATATAAAAAATGGCAAATATTCATTGTCTGTGTAAGACAATTCAAGATTAAATCCATAACCCAATTCAGAGGAGGTGGCAAAATCAAAAACCGGCAGTCTTGGTCCAACTCCAATTGCGAGGAAAAACCCGCGAGCTTTATCCGATGGAAGCTCTTTTCCAAAGTTTAATGATGAAAGAATTATTAATAGAATGGTGAAGTACTTTTTCATTTAATTTTATTTTCTTCATTAGAAAATACAAAAAAAATCCAACTGAATTAGTTTGTTTTTTCAATTATCTTTTTTGAAAACAGGTAGTTTAAAAACACTGCAAATAAAAATATTAGGATAGCGCCAATCGTTAGGAATTCCGATACTGTTTTACCGGCTAAAAAGAATCCTTCCCAATTTTTGTATTGCGCAGCGAGGAAAAGATTAATAAATAATTTGTTATCACAGCCAAAACCCAAAATCCATAACCAAATACTCGTAAAAATTAACGCTGATAGAAAATATAAATTTTGAAATCGTTTAAGCAAAAGTCCTATCGAAAGTGAAAAAAATACAAAACTGATTATGGGGAAATAATCAATTTTTTCGAAATCAATTGGAATAAATTCTGAGATATAAATCAGAAAAAAAATGAATGCGCTCGAAATGATTTTTTTTTTCATCACAAAAACAGAAAACATAATCACCGCAATAATCGCAGCAATATTGGGGAAATTCCAAATTAAATAAATTGGGTAATCTATTAAAGAGGAAATTCCCAGCTCATAAAAATTATCCGGTTTCGCGACCCTAATTTCTTTCATCAGCAGCAAAGAACCACCTATAATTAAGGCAGGCAACAATATTATAAAACCCATACTGAATAGATTAAATGAACCCGGCTTTACTAATAATCTTTTTAGAAATGAAATAAATTCTCTGTCACCCAAAAGAAAAATGAATATGAGAATAGAGATATGAAATCTGAAACCTAAAAAGATAAAATAAGTATCATATGAAAAAAATCTTAAAAGATAACCTGCTGCATTTATTAAAATGATAAGGATAAGAAATGCAGGCAGGTTATTTTGAGGATTGAAGGAAATCATTCTTCCATAATCTTGATTTTATATTCAGTGCCAATTCCATGTTCATAAACCATTTGTCCGCCATGTTCACCGGTCTCATAAACAAAATATGTTCCAACAATCGCAAGCACAACGATTACATATTGAATAACTCCACTAAACTTTTTCTTGATAGTTAAAAAAGTTCTTAGGACAAGAAGCGCAGCAAAATACCAAAGAGTGATATTAGCATATTGTTCATGTTCTTCTAATATATCACTTGCTTTTTTGTTCCAGTACTCAAAATTTTCGAATGCTTGTTTACCGGTAAGCACTGCAGCAACTGCGCCAAGAACTCCAAGAAATAAAAATAAGTGCGCTGCTTTCGAAAAAAAATCCTTCTTAAATAAGGCGCCGATAATCTCAAGCAGGGCATAGATCAATAAAAAAGCAATCGGGAAATGAATAATTTTTGGATGAAAATATCCAATGAATTCCATAACAGCCTCTGATTTTATGTATTAATATTTTTTAGTTAGTTGATTTGGTCAAATATACGTGACAAAATATTATTTAACAGCAAAATAAAAACATAAGGAGACTTCTGAAAATATTGTGTTATAGTGGTTATGAGGCTGTCTCATACGTGTCAGTCCGTCCCGACGATGGGGATCGAAATGTAAAAGTTAATTTCTGAAATGAATTTGAAAAATAAAATTGATAAGTAGTTTTTATTTTCAGAAGTCTCATCCTATCAATCATAAAGAACTTTGTAAAGAAATAATCCTTTAGCCGGAGCTGCACCCGATCCAAGTAAATTACCTTTTCCCTGCAAAATTTTTATTATGGATTCTTTATCTAAGTTTTGTTTCTGCGCATTTAATAAAGTAGCAACTATAATCCGAACCATACCATGCAAAAATCTATCAGCTTCGATTCTGAAAACAATCATACTTTTTATTTCTTTCCAATGTGCTGAATAAAGAGTGCAGGTTTTATTTTCAAGCGAGGGATTTTTGCGGCTTAGCCCTGTAAAATCGTGCGTACCGATTAAGGCAGTGCTAAGTAGATTCAGACTGCTCAAGTCAATAGGTTGATGCAGGTAGTAACTATACTTTAACATAAATGGCGATTTAATTTTAGAAATAAGATAGAAATAAATTCTTCGATTAGCATCGAATCTTGAATGAAAATTCTCGTTTACTGATTCCATCTTTGTAACTGAAATATCAACTGGTAAAATTCCATTCAATGAATGTTTAAAGGAATAGATATCAATAACTTTTTCCGTACGGAAATTAGCCACCTGACCAAGTGCATGAACTCCTGCATCAGTTCTTCCGGAACCAATAAGATTTATTTTTTCTTTTAAAATTAGACTTACTGCATCAGTAATTTTTTGTTGAATTGAAACAGCATTTTTTTGAATTTGCCAGCCTGCGTAGTTAGTCCCGTCGTATTGAATTTCAAGTTTGTAATTATTCAAATTTTGATTACCAGAAAAAATAAAACAAGAAGCTGAATGAGAATTAATAATCCTAATCCACGGATAACAATTTCTTTTAATTTTTTATCTCCCCAGATTGAGGCAATAATAAGTTTCACAATCGTATTTGTGGCAGCAACTATAATAATGGCTTCGGAAGCTATTCGAAATGATATTTTTTCATTCACAATTTTTGAAATAGATAACACAATTGCATCAACACTTGAAATGCCGCCAAGAACACTGGCAGCATAAATTCCAGAATTTCCAAAATAAATCTGTGCCGCCTTTGATAGAAAAAGAATTACGCCAAAAATTAAACCGAATACCAAAGCTGATTTAATCTCAAAAGGATTTTTGACTTCAACCAACTGGACAGAATCGTTTACAATTCTTTTTGAATAATAATAACTTATTATAAAACCAAAGACAGAAAAAATCAACAGCAAAATCCACAATGATGAAGCTAACGAAAGATTCAATAAAAATATTATCACTGCAATTCGTAGAAACATAATAGAAGAAGCCAATAATATCCCAAGTGCGAGTGTGCCCGAATAGGCTGGTTGAATTTTACTCTTTCTCGAAAAAGAAAATGCAACAGCGGTGCTTGAAATAAATCCACCAATCAGTCCTGTGACAGCTAATCCTTTATTTTTGCCATAGAATTTAATTACAAGATAACCCAAAAGGCTAATACCGCTGACCAGGACAACCATTAACCAAATCAGTCGTGGATTGAGTACTTTAAGCGGATCAATCGTTTTATCAGGAAGCAAGGGTAATATTATGATGGTTATGATTGCCATTTTCAAGGTTGCATAAATGTCCTGTTCACCCAAACTGCCAACAATATTATGCAACTGAATTTTTAATGAGAGAAAGACAGTAATAATGACTGCAGCTGCGGCGGCGAGTAAGATCAGATTCCAATAAACCAAAGCCCCTAATAAAAATGTAAGCAGTGCCGCAATTTCAGAAGTACCACCTACCTTCCCATTTTTAGAAGATGTAATGTATGAAGCAACGACAAGGCTGGAAAAAGCAATAAAGATAACCGGTAAAATCCATATAACTGAAAATTCAGAAATGATGGCGGAGATGAGTCCAAGAAGTGAAATTAATGTGTATGTTCTAATTCCAGCAAATATTTTTGAGCCTTCAGCGCGAGAATGCTCTCTCTCCAATCCAATCAAACTGCCAATCAGAAGCACAATAATGATTTTTTGCAAGAGGAAGATAAATTCGCCATTTTCAATGAATGGATCAGTAATGAAAAAATTTTCGGGGAAAAATTTCACTTCAATGCTCTTTGATTTGGTGCAAGTTTAGAATAAAATATTTTTTCAATAATGTTTAAACTTATCTAATATTATTCTTTTAAGAAACTACCAAAAACATATTAAGTAAAATTTATAGTCCAAAATATGAGAGTTATTTCATCAATATGCTGACAGTAATAGAATTACGAAAAATATATTTTTACATCGGTTATACGGTTAAACAATGCAGCAAAAACTAAAAGTATTAATTATTGATGACTCCGAAGCAGTTCGTGAAGCCTTGAAGGATATTCTTTCGGAAATAACCATCGTTGAACTTATTGGAGAAGCAATGGATGGTGAATTCGGAATTGATTTGGTCACAAAACTCGAACCGCATGTGATTATTCTTGATTTAAATATGCCGAAAATAAATGGACTTGATGTTTTAAGTTTTGTGAAAAAGAATTATCCCTCAATAATTGTTATTGTTATGACAAATTATCCGACTGAATACTTCAAATTAAAATGTAAAAAACTTGGTGCAGATTATTTTTTTGATAAATCAAATGAGTTTGAACTTATTTACAAGGCTTTAGATGATGTTAGCAAAAAGCTTAAAATCTTTCAGGAAATGAAATAACTGCATTATTTATTAAGACGGTAATTGCTTGTTTGAAATCAAAAACCATAGTAAAAATGGGATTAAAATACTTGTTGTTGAAGATGATAGGACAAGTCAGCAATTAGTAAAAATATATTTATATCAAAAATTCGTTGTTGAAATTGTAGGTTCTGGTGAAGAAGCAATTGAAAGTGCAAAAAAAAATCTCTATGATCTAATATTAATGGATATTAATTTAGGCAAAGGAAAAAATGGAATTCAAACCTCAAAGGAAATCAGGAAATTACCGGAATATGTATCTATTCCAATTATTGCAATGACTGCTTTTGAGAAATCTGAAATAGTTGATTTTTTTTCTTTAAATGGTATAGATTTATATTTAGAAAAACCTTATCTTAAACATCATCTTTTAGAAGTTATTGAAAAAGGATTAAAGCAAAAAATTTTAAACCCTGAACGCCGGGAGTAATAACCAGCCCTCCCTCCTACCCTCACACAGCTTCCGGCTTCAGGGTGTTTAATGATAGAATATTTGTAAAAAGATCTTTTTTGGAAAAACAGCTCAGACCGAAATTAACTCCTCTCAATTCTTTGGCTCATTTCTATTTTATTAGTTTTTTACAAGTGGATAGTGAAGACGAATCAATATTATCCCTATTCATCATATGAATATCTTTGTTAAAATTTAAGATATTATTGAGTTTGGCAGAAGAAGCGATTGGAAATATAGGCTGCGAAAATAAAAGTTCAACTGCGAAAGTTGAAAGAGATTTTCTGAATGGAAAAGCTACTTAATAAAAACTGTTTTGATATTAACAAATTCTCTAATTCCGAAAGTTGATAATTCTCTGCCGAAACCACTTTCATTAATTCCGCCAAATGGCAAGCGGGGATCTGAGCGGACAAATTCATTAACAAAACAGCAGCCGGCATTTAATTTTTCTTTCGCGATCAATTCACCGCGGGTTTTATCAGAAGTAAAAACTGCAGCGCCCAGTCCAAATACAGAATCATTTGCTGTAAAAATTGCCTCTTCCTCATTTTTAACTTTTATTAAAGCTGCAACCGGGCCAAATAATTCTTCATCGAAGGCGGGCATTCCTTTTCTAACATTAGCGAGTACAGTCGGCGGATAATAAGCACCATTGATTTCAGGAATTTCTCCACCAAGTAATAATTTCGCACCAAGTTCCATACTCTTTAAAACTTGTTGATGAAGCTCATCTCGTAATTGAATACTCGCCTGGGGACCAATTGAATTGGATTCATCAAAGGGGTCTCCCATTTTTTTTGATTTCATTTTTTCCAAAAATATTTTTTCAAATTCATTATACACTGATTCAACTATGATAAATCGCTTAGCAGCGATGCAGCTTTGCCCTCCATTTATTAATCTCGCCGTGACACAGCATTCAGCCGCAGATTCAATATCAGCATCTTCAAGGATTAAATAAGGATCGCTGCCGCCTAATTCTAATACAGTTTTTTTAACTAAAGATCCGGCGAGTGATGCGATTGATTTCCCCGCTGAAACACTGCCGGTTAGAGTAACTGCTTTTATTGATGAATGCCTAATTATGGGTTCGATATTTTTTGAAGAAACGAGAATAGTTCGGAAAAGTCCCCGAGGAAATCCCGCTTCATTAAATATATTTTCGATTGCTAATGCACATCCGCTAACATTAGAAGCGTGCTTTAAAATAGCAGCATTGCCAGCCATTAAAGTTGGAGCAGCAAAACGAAAGACCTGCCAAAAAGGAAAATTCCATGGCATCACAGCAAGCACAACTCCAATTGGCTGAAAACTAATAAAACTTTTTTGTGCATCTGTTTCAACAATTTCATCGGTTAAAAACTTTTCTGCACTATCGGCGTAATAATCACAAACCCATGCACACTTTTCTACTTCTGCCCGAGCCTGCACGATTGGCTTTCCCATTTCGAGTGTCATTAGTTTTGCAAATTCTTCTTTTCGTTTTCGGAGAATCGCTGCTGAAGATTTGATTTTAGAAGAACGAACTTTGAAAGAAGTTTTTCGCCATTCAATAAATTGTTCGTCTGCTTTTTCAACAATGGATGATACTGCAGCAAAATCCATTTCAGAGTAGGAAGAAATTAAATTACCATTCGAAGGATTAATTGAGTTCAGCATTAGAACACCTTTTTACTTAAACAACTCTTTTAATTACAACTATAGTTTTGTCGTCTGAATATTTTCCATTAGCAGAAAATTTTAGTACATCATTCAGCACAGTATAACAAATTTCTTTTGCAGAAAGATGTTTATTCGCTTTAAGAATTTTTATTAGCCGCTCATCACCATAATTTTCAAATTGTGCATTTGCCGAGTCCGTAATTCCATCGGAGTAAATCAGTAATACATCATCTTTTTCAAAGTTAATATTCTCAACGGTAAAGCGTGCCATAGGAGTTGGTCCCAAAACCGGGCCCGTTGGTTGAAGTAAAATAATTTCATCAGAATTTTTTCTGACAAACAGAGGGGGGTTATGTCCTGCATTTGCGTAAAGGAACAAACCGCTTCTATCGGTAGAAAGTTCACCATAAAAAAGCGAAGTAAACTTATCATCAGCAAATATTTTATTTACCAGTTCATTCATTCGCTTCATCAACGGAGCAATTTTAATTTGAAAATTTGACGCCATGCGCAATGCACCAGAAATGTACATCGCTTCAGCAGCAGCAGCTAAACCTTTGCTGGCAGCATCACCAAGTGCTATTCCCAATCGATCAAGATCATCACCAACCTGCAGGTAGTCAAAAAAATCTCCGCCGACAATTTCAGCAGGGTCTGTCACTCCGAAAAGCTCGTAATTATAAAAAGTGAAATGATGCTCGGGTAAAATAGATTTTTGAAGTTCCCGGGCTTTATCAATATCGGCTTTAAGAATTTTAGCCCGCTTGGAATATCTCCTTTGTTTAATTTGTGAGGTAAGAGCAGTGGCAATAATGTTAAGTGTCAATCTCAACTCTTCATCTATGTGATTACTATTCAGAGCGAGGATATATTCATAATAAATTTTTTCATTAATTTTTATTTTATCACCTACACCGGAGGCTGAATATTTAAAAATTCCTTTCTTGCGAAGTATCGAATTGGTTTCATTTCCAAGGATTGTTCTTTCCTTAGCGATAAGATCAAAGATTGGATATTCCGTGAGTTTTAATTGAAAGTCTGGACGAATTTTCTGAAGTTTTCCGGTTTGATAAAATAGCCGATAAGCCTTTGATTCAACTTCCAATTTCCAAATCCGCCCGCCTATAACGTTTATGTCTCGCTGTTCAACGAGTTGTTTAAGAACTTCAATGAGCATTTCATCTTCATTAAGAAATTTTTTTGAAGCAATTGTTTCGACTGTTTTGTGTAATTTTTTTTGATCCATCGTGTTTAAATTATTTTGAATAAAAATCTATCATTGCCTGAAGCGATCGTTTACAAACCGGGCAAAAATTGTCCACTGAAATAGATTTCATTGTACAATCCTGCATGGGGCGATACACTCCCTTTTCTACATAACCACCTCCTTCGAATGCTCCAACTTTGTTTTTAAATTCTGTTGTTGAAGGAGTAGGAATCAATGTTCCATCTTCAACGAGGTCCTTCCATTTAGATTCGAAATCAACAAGCGTGGTTACATTTGGATCAAGCGGCTCAACATCGAGGGAGTAAAAATCATTGTAAGCAACATCAGAGGTGAAATATTCATCTGCAAGCGAACCAAAGCCGTGTCCAAATTCATGAACAAAAACATATTCGGCATAATTGTTATTATTCATACAAACAGAATAATGATTATAAATAGAACCACCGCCGTATTTACTGCTGTTAACTAAAATATAAATTTGATCGTATGGAGCATTAGACGCTACATTTCGCAGTGTCTTATTATCTGAAGTCATCAGATATCTTTCAAGATCAAACGTATAAAAGGAAGTATTCACCAAAGTTTTTCTCCACACATCTTCGGCAGGAATGTCTGTGCCGGATTCAGCGGAGGGAGCTTCTATTCCCCATATATTAAATTTTTCTTTATTTTCTTTAAAGGGGGAAGCATTGAATAAATAGCCAGCAAATCGCTCGCAATCTTTTTTGAAAAGGTCCATCTCTTCAGAAGTATAACCGTCAGGAATAATTACTATGTCAAGATTAGTAGATGGATCACCGGAATGAATAACTTCGAACGATTTATAAACAGCTTCCCTTTCAGTTTTGATGAAATAATTTTTAGGATCAATCTGGTATTGAAACTTTTTTATCAGGTTATTCTTTTTATCGCGTCCATAAAAAACTACCGTAACATTGGATTTGGGATAGGGGAAGACAACCGTTTCGCTAAAAGATTTTTCAGTTTGTTTTGCTTCATCGGTAGTTTGCCATTCACCAAACAATGTTGAGTAAGTGCGTGAATAAATAACTTGCTGCGACCTATCATCAACTACTTCAAATTTATATTTACCGTAATTAAATTTATCAATTAAATTGATTTTTGATCCGCCCCAAAAAGGTTCCTCTTTCATTTCATCGAAGGAATAAGAATCATGTTCATTATTTCCAGTATGGTAGTAATCTATTCGAAGAGATTTATTTTCGAAATAATTTTCAAAATTTATTTGAGAAAAAATTACACTTGAGAAAAGAAGGATTAAGAAAATAGTTTTCATAATTTTATTTTTTTTCATTTAGTTGTAAAATGTTGTGACGGACTATTGATAGTAATAATGCGTTGTGGGAATGGTATTTCAATGTTTTCCCGTCTGAAGATTTCATAAATCTTCTCCCTGGTTCTGCATTGAATTTCAAAAACATTTTTATAATTATTTGTTCTGCAGGTAAGACGTAAAACAACGGAAGAATCGGCAAAGTTAATCAGATAAACTTCTGGCGGGGTTTCTTTAAGTATGTCCGCATCATTTTTAACAATATCGAGAAGAAGATTTTTGGCTCTTTGAATATCTGTGCCATAAGCAACGCCAATTTCAACAACCACACGCGTTTCTGATGTTGGGTAGGTAAGATTTGTTATATGTGATTTTACAATTTCGTTATTTGGAATTACAACAATGTTGTGATCAAAATCTAAAATTTTCGTAGAGCGTATTCCAATTTCAATAACATCACCGGTTTTATTGTCGGCATAGCGAATGCGGTCTCCAATTCTGAAAGGTCTATCAATCATTATTGCGAAACCGGAAATCATATTCGATAAAGTTTCCTGCGCTGCGAGAGCAACTGCCAAAGAGCCAACACCAAGCGATACAAGCAGCCCGCTGATGTTTACATTAAATTTTGAAAGAACAGCCACAACAGCAATGAGAAAAATTATTACTTTTACAACTTTTTTTATCAGAGGGAAAAGGCTGCCGCTAAGGTTTCTGTTCTCTCCCCCATCAATTGATTCAGAATACCAATCGAGCAATACCACTGTGAGCTTAAAAGAAATAATAACCAGTGTAAATACAAAATACAGAAAGAGAAGTACATCAAGTATTTTAGTAAATATAGCTAAATAGGGATGAGTATTAATAACTGTGGATTTTAATCCAATCAAGAATAGCCAATCGTTCTCGAATATTCCAAACGAAGCAAAGACGCCTGCAATTATCACCAGACGGAAAGTCCCCCATCCTATAATCTCAACTAGTTTATCATCCTGTTTAGTTTGTGTTTTTTTAACATAAGGCTGTGCAATTTTCCTGGATAGAAAACTGCTCAACTTAGCTGTAAAAACGCTGAGAAAAATCACTGCAGATGATATACACAACTGATATAATAAATCATTACCAAGCAGTTCATGGAAATATGTAAACACTTTAATCATACTGAAATTTTTCTTGAACCTGGTTTAACAAGTGGAAGTTGTTCACTGCACAAAGGACATTCAACTGCCAGATAAGATACTGCATTTAATTTAACAGTACTGAATTGCGGATAACCAAATTGTACCTGCCCGTTACTGCGGTCAACGATAAATCCGACCCCGACAATTTGTGCACCGGCATTCTTAACTATATCAATTACTTCAAATACGCTTCCTCCTGTTGTTACTACATCTTCACACACCAATACTTTCTCATCACGTTCAAGTGAAAAACCCCTCCGCAGTATAAGCTTTTTATCCTCCCGCTCAGCAAAGATAAATCGCTTATTTAACTGACGAGCGACTTCCTGCCCGACAACACAGCCGCCAATTGCAGGAGCAATGACTGTGTCGATATCATAATCTCTATAATGATCAGCGATCTTTGTGCACACAATTTTGTTGTATTGAGGATATTGAAGAACCTTAGCACACTGAAAATACAGATTGCTGTGTCTGCCGGATGTTAATAGAAAATGCCCGCTTAAAAGAGCTTGAGTTGATTTAAATATTTCAATTATTTCATTCTCGGTATAATTTTTCATAAAAATTTTTTTTGGATTGTTTGAAATATTTTTGCCAGTTGAATATCTTTTTGAGTAACCCCACCTTCGTCATGTGTAGAGAGACTAACCCTCACTTTATTCCAGGAATGGATAAAAATATCCGGATGATGATTCGCCTCTTCAGCGGCTGCACCGACTTTATTGACGAAGTTGAGTGCCTGCTGAAAATCTTTAAATTGATAATCTTTAGAGATTTGCCCCGATTTATATGACCATCCTTCATAGGAAAGTATTTTAGATTCTATTTCTTTGTTAGATAAACGCATAAGTTCCTCATATTGTTAAGTGAAAAATACGCATAAAAAAAGCGTATTAAAAGTAATACGCTTTTTTTATAAAGAGATTTGCTTATTTCAAACACTTGAAGAGTCGGTTTTTTCCTTAGTTTCATCAGAAATATTCGTGTCTAATGATTCATCAAAGAAAACTAATATCTCTGTGTTCTCAATATGTTTTGCAATAATTTTTGTTCCTTCTTTAAATGATCCTTTAAGAATTTCTTCAGCAAGAGGATCCTCGATATATTTTTGAATTGCACGTCTAAGCGGTCGAGCACCATATTTTGGATCGAATCCTTTATCAACAATAAAATCTTTAGCCGATTGATCAATAACCAGCTCCATTTTATTTTCATGAATATTCTTGAACAGATCCTGGATCTGAATATCAATAATTTTCATTATATCTTCTTTTTCAAGATTTCTGAAAACGATTGTTTCATCAATTCTATTAAGAAACTCAGGGTTAAATAATTTTTTCATCGCATCTTCAACTGTGTTTTTCAAACTTGAATATTTATCAGAGCCTGACTCACCGCCAAAACCGAATGATGAAATATTTTTTATGTCCTTCGTTCCAATGTTAGAAGTCATGATTAAAATTGTATTTCTGAAATCAACTCTTCTTCCAAGACTGTCGGTTAGTATTCCATCATCGAGTACTTGAAGCAGCAGAGAAAAAATATCCGGATGTGCTTTTTCAATTTCATCAAAAAGTACAACCGAATAAGGTTTACGCCTAACTTTTTCCGTCAGCTGTCCGCCTTCCTCATAACCGACGTATCCGGGAGGTGCCCCGACAAGTCTTGAAACTGCAAACTTTTCCATGTATTCACTCATGTCAATTCGGATAAGAGAATTTTCAGAGTCAAAAAGATAACGGGCTAGTGCTTTGCAGAGTTCGGTTTTACCCACCCCTGTTGGTCCGAGAAATACAAAACTTCCGATTGGCCTGTTCGGATTTTTCAACCCGGCGCGTGTTCTTCTGATAGCGCGGGTCAAAGTTGAAACTGCCTCATCCTGTCCAACAATAACACCTTTGAGTGCATCTTCCATATGAAGTAATTTTTCCGATTCGGTTTGTGCGACACGATTAACAGGGATACCTGTCATCATTGCTACTACAGTTGCAATATCATCTTCAGAAACATCGTAAACGATATCCTTTGTTTGATTATCCCAATCGCGTTTAGCAATTTCGAGTTCTGCCTGTAAATTTCTTTCCTTATCGCGAAGTCTTGCAGCCTCTTCATAATCCTGACGTTTAACAACGCCTGCTTTTTCTTTTCTGATCTTATCAATATCTGCTTCAAGATCGAGCACTACTTTCGGTACTTCAAAATTTCCCATGTGCACTCTTGACCCGGCTTCATCAAGTACATCAATTGCCTTATCGGGAAGATGCCTATCAGTAATATACCTGTTGCTTAATTTTACTGCTGACTGAATTGCCTCTTTAGAATAACGCACGTGATGATGTTCTTCATATTTGAATTTAATATTCTCAAGAATTTTTAAAGTCTCATCATAACTTGGAGGATCAACCATTACTTTTTGAAATCTTCTATCCAACGCACCATCTGTTTCAATAAATTTCCTATACTCATCAAGAGTTGTTGCGCCGATACACTGAATATCGCCGCGTGAGAGAGCTGGCTTAAACATATTCGAAGCATCAAGTGAACCGGATGCCCCCCCTGCACCAACAATAGTGTGCAGTTCATCAATAAACAGAATTACATCTTTGGCTTTTTCAAGCTCGTTCATCAAAGCTTTCATACGTTCTTCAAACTGCCCGCGGTATTTCGTACCTGCAACTAATCCTGCTAAATCCAAAGTTACAACTCTTTTTTCCTGCAGCGATCTTGGAACTTTTTTCTGAATTATTCTTAGCGCAAGTCCTTCGGCAATTGCAGTTTTACCAACACCAGGTTCGCCAATCAGCACCGGATTATTTTTCTTTCGGCGGCTGAGTATTTGTGCAACACGTTCAATTTCTTTTTCTCTACCTACAACAGGATCAAGTTTATCTTCAATAGCGAGCTTGGTTAAATCCCTGCCGAAATTATCAAGCACCGGAGTTTTTGTACGTTCAATTTTTCTATCAGGAGGAATTTGCTGAGACGATGTGTCTTTTGTTCCTTTTGATGAAAGCATTGAATTTAATTCTGATCGTGTGGCATCATAAGTAATATTAAATTGATGAAGGATTTGAGTAGCAATATTATCCTCGTCTCTTAATAAAGAAAGCAGAAGATGTTCAGTTCCAATTACATCAGCTTTATAAATTTTAGATTCAATTTGTGTGATCTTTAAAACTTTTTCAGCTTGCTTTGTTAACGGCAAATTGCCAATTGTCATAGTTCCACCCGAAGTTCTAACAGTATCTTCGACAGCTTTTTTCAATTTTAATAAATCACAATCAAGATTGCGTAACAACCGAACAGCAACTCCCTGTCCTTCTCTAATAACTCCAAGAAGAAGATGTTCGGTTCCGATATAATCGTGACCAAGTCGAAGAGCTTCTTCCCTGCTAAGCCTGATTACATCCTGTAATCTATCCGAAAAATTTCCGTCCATTTTATTCCTTTATTTTTAATCAAAAACAGGTAATCTTACCAAAAACTTAACTTCAAATGCCACTACTAATATAAAGACTGCAAAATCAGCAATCAACATTGATATTTGACTTATGCCTAATCCTGTAACTTTTCTCACAACCAAAATATTAAACAAAATTAAATAATTTTTCATATCAATTTACATACCATTTAATAAGCCTAAAAGAGAGAAATTTATTCTTATATTTTCTAATGAAAATAAGCATTTCGTAATTTTAATCATTTCGTATCGGCATCAAACTAAATTTAGCTGATGAACATCAGTAAAAATTTCTTTATTTTCATTTAAGTTTTTTTGATTATTTAATTATGGAGAAGTTATGGAAGCAGTATTTGGATTATCAATTGTTGTAATTATTGCGATCATTTTATTCTTTTTTATCTTTTTATATTTTGTTCCAATCGGACTTTTTATCACCGCCTTTTTCTCTGGAGTAAAATTAAAAATATTTAAAGACCTCGTTGGAATGCGATTGCGAAAAGTTCCGCCTGTAATAATAGTACGCAGCATTATCACCGCAACTAAGGCGGGGCTAACTGTTGATCTTCCAAAACTTGAAGCACACTATCTTGCTGGTGGAAATGTTATTAAAGTTATTAATGCACTTATCTCCGCCGATAAAGCAAATCTTGGTTTAACTTTCGAACGTGCAGCTGCAATTGATCTTGCAGGAAGAGATGTTCTTGAAGCAGTTAAAATGTCAGT
Organism: Ignavibacteriaceae bacterium; assembly: GCA_035328465.1. Classification (GTDB taxonomy): domain Bacteria; phylum Bacteroidota; class Ignavibacteria; order Ignavibacteriales; family Ignavibacteriaceae; genus JADJEI01. The sequence goes on from DAOLIQ010000016.1 coordinate 34,430, forward strand.
TATTCCAAAAGTAATTGAAACACCAATGGTTGCCGCAGTTGCTAAAGACGGTATTCAACTAAAAGCGATTGCTCGAATTACTGTTCGTGCAAATATAGAAAGACTTGTCGGAGGTGCGGGTGAAGCTACAATTCTTGCCCGCGTTGGCGAGGGCATTGTTTCGACTATCGGCTCCAGTGAAAGCCACAAAGAAGTTTTAGAAAACCCGGACAAAATTTCTAAAAGCGTTCTGGCAAAAGGATTGGATTCAGGAACAGCTTTCGAAATTCTATCAATTGATATTGCGGATGTTGATATTGGACAAAACATCGGTGCTATTTTACAGACAGATCAGGCAGAAGCTGATTTGAAAGTTGCCCGGGCAAAAGCCGAAGAGCGAAGAGCCGCAGCAGTTGCAAGTGAACAGGAAAATATTGCAGACGTTGCCAAACAGCGTGCCCGCGTTGTAGAGGCAGAAGCAGAAATTCCAAAAGCAATGGCAGAAGCATTCAGAAACGGCAATCTCGGAATCTTCGATTATTATAAGCTGAAAAATATTCAGGCTGATACTGAAATGAGGGATTCAATCGCTAAACCTGAACAGAAAAAAGATAAATAGTCATGGATAATTTTTTTGAAATACTGATTTATCTATTCATCATTTTTAGTTTTTTAAGTCCATTATTCAAAAAGAAGAAACAACAAAATCAGCAAAGCGGAAGTCAAGCTCCTGATCTGAAAACACCAGACAGACAGATAAAATCTACCCCTCCTGCGGAGGATTATGAAATATTAAAAGAGTTAGAAAATCTTTTTAAAAAAGAAACTCCGCAAAAAATTGAGGGGAGTATTGCAACGCAAAAGATTGAGCCGAATCTGGATAAAAATATTTCACTTGAAAATAAACCGGCTGATTACGATGAATCAAGCTGGCATTCTCCAACAGTTTCTGAACACACAGAAAATCCAAATTGGAAGGATACTCAAATCAAATCGAGAATGCTAAAACCGGTTCTTGATAAAAGCATTGAAGAGATGTCGAAAAAATTTGTTCAGTCTGAAGTGATTAAAAGGGACATGGGGAATCCTGTGCAAACAAGAATCCGGGATGTCTTTCGAAATCAAAAAACTTTTAGAGATTATTACATCTTCAGTGAGATAATCGGAAAACCAAAAGCATTCGATTGATGGAGCAAAAGAAATATCAGCTTAAAAGAATTACTGAAGCGGGCTTCGTAAAAAAATCTTTTGACGAAGCCCGTTTCGTTATTAATTATAAAGAATCGCTCAACGCTGCACAATATGAAGCTGCCTCTGCAGTTGATGGCGCATATCTAATCATAGCCGGTGCGGGGACGGGTAAAACACGAACACTTGTTTACCGTGTTGCAAGATTAGTTGAAATGGGTTACGACCCCGAATCTATTCTGCTTCTCACTTTCACGCGCAAAGCCGCAAATGAAATGATGAACCGCGCTTCCATTCTGCTCGATCATCGCTGCGGAAAAATACGCGGGGGAACATTTCATTCATTCGCTAATCTGACTTTACGAAAATATGCTAAGGCGGTGGGACTTGATTCCTCGTTCACTATTATGGATCAGTCAGACAGTGAAGATGTTGTGAATCTTATCAGAAGCCAGGCAGGGTTTATCACCAAAGAAAAAAGATTCCCAAACAAGCAGACACTTGTAAAAGTTTTTTCGCTGAATGTGAATACTGATAAATCAATCTCCGATTTAATTGAACAAAACTACCCGCACTTTATTGATCAGCTTGATAGGATTTTGGATATTAATAAAATTTATTCTGATTATAAAAGAAAAAATAATCTGCTTGATTACGATGACCTTTTAGTTTACCTGAGAAATTTTCTGTTTGATTATGGTGCGGCCGCCAAGTCACTTCTATCATCAATAAATTTTGTGATGGTAGATGAATACCAGGATACAAATAAACTTCAGGCGGATATTGTTCAAGGACTTGCCCAGAGAAATAATAATGTTATGGTGGTGGGGGATGATTCACAGGCGATTTATTCCTTTCGCGGAGCCAATTATAAAAACATACTTGATTTTCCAAAACTTTTTAAAGATGTTAATATCATTAAGCTTGAAGAAAATTATCGCAGCGTTCAATCTGTGCTTGATTTTGCAAATCACATAAATGATCAGGCGGTGGAAAAATATACAAAAGTACTTTACACTCGAAAGCCGGGGGGAAATCTTCCTAACATTGTTGCGGCATCGAATGAAAACCTTCAATCAAAATTTATTATTGAAAAAATTCTCGAACTTCGGGAAGAAGGTGTGGCGTTAAATGATATCGCTGTGTTGTTTCGATCATCTTTTTTTTCTTTTGATCTTGAGATTGAATTATCTAAAGCGAACATTCCGTTCATTAAAGTTGGCGGAATGAAGTTTGTTGAAACCGCACACGTAAAAGATGTACTTGCTTTCTTACGAATCGCTGCAAACCCAAAGGATGCAGTAAGCTGGTTCAGAGTTTTGCTCTTGCACGAAGGGGTAGGACCAAAAACCGCACAAAAAATTCTTGATGAAATTTCTTCCGCACGGCTTTCAATAAAAACACATCCCGATCATCAGCCGTCAATTTTGAAAAATGAAAGACTTCATCACCTGCTTGAACTTCTTTACAACCTTCATACAAAACAAAATCTTCCTTCGGAAAAAGCGCAAATGGTTGTTGATTATTACTATCCTCTTTTTAAAGATAAGTATGATGATTTTAATAAGCGTAAAAAAGATCTCGATATATTTTTGAACATTACAGAAAATTATCGCTCGCTCGATAGTTTGCTTGCTGATATGGCAATCGAACCGATAATAGAAAGTGTTGTTGATGTTGGCACTCCCGAAAAAGATGAAGAGTTTCTTACACTTTCCACCATCCATTCCGCAAAAGGATTGGAGTGGCATTCAGTTTTTATAATTCACGCAGTGGAAGGATATTTTCCTTCGAGCAGATCGGCAGAAAGTATTGAAACACTTGAGGAGGAGAGACGCCTGATGTATGTTGCCTCCACCCGCGCAAAGCAAAATTTATTTGTTACCTACCCGATGAATCTTTATGACCGCGAAGCCGGAATGACATTATCAAAACCATCCCGCTTCATTTCTGAAATGAAAAAAGAGCTTGCTGAAGGCTGGCTGCTTGACGAGGATTTTTAAGAAAAAAAATTTGCAAAGATTCTCCGATTATCTTTAACTATTTTATTCTTCCATTTAAGCGCTAAAATCTTTTCTTAGAATTCCCTAACTCAATACAAGGAGCCAATTAGGTGTTTTTCAAAAAGATCATATCCAAGCTATCAGCCAAAGATTCGAAGAAGCCGACTGCTCATTCAAAGACATCTATCTGATCTTCATTGGGAGTGGGAAACATTTCAAAATAGTCAGTAGGTCTTTCAATAAAGCAAGTTCCTCCATCTAAATATTTAGTAGAAGCCTCAAAAAATACCTTCGATGGCGTTGGCAGTGGGTTCTGTTTCGTTGAGGAGTTGAATTCATTTTGAGAGCAGTAAAACTGAATATACATATACATTTATTTTTTCGAAGCTGTAAAATCTCCATCAGTTAGTACTTCTATTCCTGTGTTATCATTTCGGTCGTGAAAATCAAGAGTAAGTTTTTGTGCTGCTGTTCCTTTAACTGTAGCCAACCCTTCGATGATAAGTTTTTTACCCGGTGCAAAGTGTATCTCTCCGTCATTAACAGTTTTAATTATACCGCCGTCTTTAACTGTAATGTTGGCGTTTACAGTGTAGATTCCGTTTACCGTTAGAGTGGCGTCGTTCGCAATAGTTAAATCTTCATTCAGTGCAGAAGTTCCAATGCTTTCATCATAGAGCAATAATCCGCCGTAAAGAACTGATGGAGCTAATCGGAATAAATTGCCATCACCCGGCTCATAATTTATAAAAAAATCACCAGCTTGATTTATGACGAAACCATCATCAGTCCCAATCTGTTTAACATACCAATTATTGTAACCATAACCGCTTTTATCAATATCAACGTATATGGATCGTACATCATTGGGTAATGTTCTTCGATTGACAATGAAAAAATAATCAAGCAGGTCATTATTTGGTTCATCAGTCTTTTTAAATAAACCAAGATGAACATAAATTTCTGCAGGCGGATCAGGAATTAATGGACCTTCCCAAGCTTCATAATACGATTGAACATTAGTAATATATGACCCCACAGGCTGACCATCTGCAATATAAATTGCATTTTGCCGGGCAAGATTAATTAAATCATTACTTAAGTCGCCTAGTTTATAATTTAAATTTTTAATCAAATCCCATCTAGGATAACCATAATCATCAGTATAACGTGGGATAAGATTACCTGTAGCATCTTTATCAAGAAATGTTGTATAAGCGAGTGGAGGACCCTCGTAATAAGTATACATAAAATAAACAATTCCTTTTGCCCCATAACATATCCCTAAATTTGTCATAGCTTTTATTTCATAAGCTGAAGGTTCTCTATAGTTATCTTCTACAGCGTGGGCTTGAGGAGTGAACCAGAAAGGTTTTTCAAATCTCATAGAAGTGGTAATCTCATCTTCTAAAATATTTGTTAAATGTGTTTTCAATCTTTCTTGAAGTACCGGGTTGTAATTTTCATCACCGGGAACTACAAAGGGGATTAAAGTATCTTCATAGTAAAGACGAATCGGATAAATATCCGATAAAAGAATATTAATTTCAGATTGAGCACGATATTGCTGAGGGGTCACCCACTGTATATAATTAGTTCCATTAGTAGGGTGATGAAATGATAATGCACCCCTATCGCTATATTCAGGTAATAATAATTCTTCAATTTTTCTTTGCATATATCGTACGGTGAGGAAGCGAGGTGTTTCAGGTTCATCCGCAACTTTTATTTTACCGAGTCCATCCTTATCGCTAAATTCAGATACAATTTGTACAATAGTATCGTCATATTCACCGTTATTTAATTTAAATGATTCCTCATCCTCAATTATCAAGTAGTCCAGGTCGCAGCTTACTACACTATACCAGTATATTTTGTACTCATACGGAGTATAAGTATCTGTGATTGTTAAATAGTCATCAACTCCTGTAAGACCTAATGAATCATTAAGAATTATGTTGGTAGCACCTTCAATGAAATTATATGGTCCTGTTGCTGATTTATTAAAAGGCGGTTCAATATACTTTTCAGTCCATTCATTATAGGGCAAATTTTCATCTGAATAAAGAGTGTTACTCCATACCAGTCCGGCATCAGGGTAATTTGGGTCACCGTAATGATCTGCTGTTTTGTTAAACACTTTAATTTCCACAACAGGAGTGTGAGTAATAATATTGCTAGTTTTTCTTAGTTTCACTTTAACATAATAATTTGTTCCGTCCGGCTGCAAATCATCATCTATAACATTTTCTGCTACATAACCAGCTTGATCTCCTACTTCTAATCGTCTAAGATTAGCTGCTTGATTGTTTACATTGACCTGGCTCCAGTGAGGTTCTGGTTCATTATTCAAGGGTTCTTGATGGACATTAGTTCCTGGACGGTGAATGCCAAAATCATAATCATCTTCTACCTGGTACATCCACCTTCGACCATTTCCAATCGCATCGTTTGCACTAGTCAATTGATAAATATTTAAGAAGATTGAAATATCACGATTATATGCCTGAGTTAATTCACCAATAATTTCATTGTATCCATTATATTGGTCATAACCAATATTCAGAGCACCATAGTTTACCCCGAAAGATTTTAATGTATCCCAGTATTCATCAGACATTGGTGTGTACTAGATAGAAGGGTTTGGATTTGGATAAAGTGGATTTATCCAATCAACACCTATTATAAACTTATCCTGCACTTGAGCAAAAATTTGAGAAGTTAAAATCAACAAATAAACTATAAACAACTTTTTCATTCGAGCCTCCTGGAAAAAAGATATAAAAATGGTAGTTAATAGATCAGAAATAGTCACTTAAGCAAAATCATCTTACGCGATAACTCACCTCCTTCAGTTTTTAATTTGTAAAAGTAAACACCTGAACTAAGACTATATTTCTCTGCGTTAAACTCAATTTCATATTCGCCTGCTTGCTGTACTTCATTTACCAAAGTAACTATTTCATTACCAAGTACATCATAAACCTTCAATGTTATATACTGCCTACTGCCTACTGCATATTTTATCTTAGTAATTGGATTAAAAGGATTAGGAAAATTCTGATATAAATTAAAATCGTGGGGCAGTGAAGATTCTTCATTTATTCCGGTGGTTGCTATATCTTGGCCATACAACATTAGAACATAACCGCCTCCAATAACTGCAATATCGTTAACTGCATCATTTGTTTGATCACCCATGTTTACTCCTTTCCGGGGAAATACATCTCCTCCATTAGAATAACCTCTTGCACCATACCTGTTATTGTTGCTGACTTCAGGACCACCAAAATGAAGCGCAAACTGCTGGTATCCTGCAGGAGACATTATAAAGTCATCATAGCCGTCCATATTATAATCGCCAATATTTTGTGTCTCTCCCCCTGCACTGAAGAAAAATGAGATTGTTGTATCCTGAATAAACGTAAAAGAAGGAAGTGTGTCTATTCCATCAGTACCTCCATAGTGAACTGTGCTTATGTGAGGATAATTATAAGATGATCTTCCTACAACCAGATCATCTATTCCGTCTGCGTTAATATCATCTACGGAGAAGTTTCTTATAAACCATCCTGCGGTGCTGTCTGGAGGGTTTACAAAAGAAGAATATAGTTCAGATTCGTTTCCTTGTATTGCTGAAAAATTCTCTGAACCGTAGAAAAGATGAAGATAGTTTATGCTATCATAAGCACTACCTATTGTTCTTGGTTGATTAGAACTATATAGTAAGTCATCATAACTATCGCCATTTATATTTCCAACCTCGACAAAATCACCAATAAAATTATATTTCCCTGAACCAATAAATACAAAATCTGCAGTGTCAACTGGTATCTCTCTGCCCAGATATATATAAAACTTTCCATTGCTAACAATGCTTATGAAATTAGAATCAACGACGTTTTGAGTTGAATTGAAAACGAGATCAGTCTTATCATCTCCATTTAAATCTCCTTTCTGAATTCCAACTGTAAAATATCCCATAGCAAATCTTTCTTGAGTGGGATATAAAGTAGGTAAAGGAATTATATAATCAGCAATTGTATCAATGGCTAACCCTGTTGTATCACTTCCCCAATAAAAAAGTATTTCGCCGTCATAATCATACCTTATGCTATCATAGTTTGTAAAGTGCATTGCTATCAGGTCGCCAAACCCGTCACCGTTGTAGTCACACACTGCAAGCATCCTGCCTGTGTATGTAATATCAACAAAAGTGTCAAGCATACTGCCGGCAAAATAAACATAAGTATCATTCCAGTTGCCAACCACTACATCAAAGTTACTGTCTTTGTTCATATCAAAAGCTTCAATGTTAAAAGCCATACCCTCCCCACCCACTTCCCAAAAGGAAGGCATAGAGAACCAGTTGTTTTGGGAAAGTACAGTTGTAAAGAAAAGAAGTGATGTTAAAACGGTCTTTAACCAGAAGGGATTATTTGTGTTCATAATTGTCAACCTTTAGGGAAATTACAAATGAAATGAATGGAAATATCAATCAAATGTCAAGGAAAAACTAAAAAATACTCGGCAGAAAAATTTGCATATTCTATAGTATTTATTAAGGAGTAAGGTCACTTAGTGGAGGCGTTGGTTAATGTTTGATGGATGATGATTGGTGTAAGGAAAAGAAGAAGGAATATATTTGGTTTCATAGAAACACCTGAGAATTTTGTTTTTAAATTAAGTATAAGAAAATAGAAAAGCCAGAAGACGGTGAGATAATTGATTTACAAATGAATTAATAATACAGATTGTTTAAGAGTTTGATCCAGTTTTTAAATTGTTTCGCAAAGTCAAATGGGTTAATTTTAATCATTAAAAATTAAATTTTCAGTGGAGATAAAATGTTAAAAGTGAAACCATTTAAAAATGAAATAGTTCTTGACTTTTCAAAAGAATCAAATTATAAAAAGCAAAAAGATGCACTTAAATTTGTAAGGAAAAATTTAGGTAAAACTTATCCGCTTGAAATTGGAGGTAAAAAATACAAAACCGGGGACCTGCTCACCTCCTATAATCCCTCCAATAAAGAGGAAAAACTTGCGCACTTTCATAAAGGCTCGGTTGAATTAGCAAATCTTGCAATTGAAACAGCATATAAAAAATTTCATGAATGGAAATATGTTGCACCTGAAACACGTGCACAGTATTTATTTAAAGCTGCGGCTATTGCCCGTAAAAGACGCTTCGAAATAAATGCTTGGATGATTCTTGAAGCTGGTAAAAATTTTACCGAGGCAGACGCAGATACCTGCGAAGCAATTGATTTTCTCGAATTTTATGGCCGCGAGATGCTCCGATATTCTGCAAAACAGCCAATCACTCCTGTAAAAGGTGAAAATAATGAATTAGTTTACATCCCCCTTGGTGTTGGAGTAACAGTTCCACCGTGGAATTTCCCTTTTGCAATTCTTGTTGGAATGACTTCAGCGGCAATTGTAACAGGGAATACCGTAGTATTGAAACCATCAAGTGAAACTCCTATGATGGGTAAATTATTTTTTGAAATTATGGAAGAAGCAGGGCTGCCTGCTGGAGTTTTAAATTTCCTGCCAGGTTCAGGGGCAGAGGTGGGTGATACACTTGTAGCACATCCAAAAACAAGATTCATTTCATTCACAGGTTCTATGGCAGTCGGAACTCACATTTACGAACTTGCTTCAAAGGTTCAGCCGGGACAAATCTGGCTGAAGCGTGTTGTTGCGGAAATGGGCGGCAAAGATTGTATCATAGTTGACGGCGAAGCAAACGTTGAAGATGCAGCTAAAGGTGTGGCAGCTTCAGCATTTGGGTTCCAGGGACAAAAATGCTCAGCTTGTTCCCGTGCTATTGTTGATGATTCTATTTATAATAGATTTATCAAATTGCTTAAGGAGGAGGTAGATAAATTAGAAGTCGGTGCTGCAGAAGAGAACCATAAAATTACTCCTGTAATCAGCGCTTCAGCAGAAAAAACAATTCTATCATACATAGAAATCGGGAAGCAGGAAGGAAGATTATTAACCGGCGGTAAAAAGGTAGATGGAAACGGCTATTATATTCAACCAACTGTATTTATAGATGTTAAACCATCAGCTCGAATTGCACAGGAGGAAATTTTTGGTCCGGTGCTTGCAGTTATAAAATCAAAAAATTTCGAGGAAAGTCTGAAAATTGCTAACGGAACAATTTACGGATTAACTGGTGCTGTTTATTCAAAAAATAGAAAAAAACTTGATCTTGCTAAAAAAGAATTGCTGATTGGTAATCTCTACTTCAACAGAAAGTGTACAGGCGCTTTGGTTGGCGGACATCCATTCGGCGGATTTAATATGTCGGGCACAGACTCAAAGGCTGGTGGAAGGGATTACCTGCTCTTGTTTATGCAGGCAAAACTAATAAGCGAGAAAGTTTAGCGATAATAAGATTATCTGTTTTACTGATCAGTTAGCTGACGGATCAGTTACAATTAAAAGTTTATTAAAATAATTAAAGGATTATAAATGAAGATACATGAATTTCAGGCAAAGGAAGTCCTGAAGAAATTTGGCGTTCCTGTTCAGGATGGCATTGCTATTAAAAGTGTTACTGAGTTTGACGAGTCTCTCCATCAGCTTCAATCAAGAGGCATAAATCAATATGTAGTTAAATCACAAATACACGCAGGCGGAAGAGGCAAAGGGAAAATTTACTCAGCAGATAATCGCAGTAATGTTGTGCTCGAAGGCGGGGTTAAGTTTACTACCGATGCAGCCAAAGCAAAAGATTATGTTGAAAAGATTCTTGGAAATATTCTTGTAACACATCAAACCGGCGAAGAAGGCAAACAGGTAAAAACTATTTTTCTTGCAGAAGGTCTCGATTATAAAAAGGAACTTTATCTTGGAATTTTACTTGACCGTGCTGTTTCAATGAATGTAATTATGGTCTCTACAGAGGGTGGAGTTGAAATAGAAAAAGTTGCTGCAGAAACTCCTGAAAAAATTATTAAAGAATGGATTGATCCTGCTGTTGGTATTCAAAATTATCAGGCAAGAAAACTTGCATTCGCTCTCGGACTGGCGGGGAATGCCTTTAAGGATTTTATTCCATTTATTAAAAAACTTTACACCGCTTACGAGCAGACTGACGCATCACTGCTCGAAATAAATCCACTTGTAATTACAAATGATGACCGCATCATAGCACTTGATGCAAAAATGAATTTTGACGACAACGCACTTTACCGCCACCCTGAAATTGTTGCTTACAGAGATCTGGATGAAGAAGCTCCTCTCGAAATTGAAGCCTCAAAATATAACCTTAACTACATAAAACTCGACGGCAATGTCGGCTGTATGGTAAACGGCGCGGGACTCGCAATGGCAACCATGGATATCATAAAACTCGCGGGCGGCGAACCGGCGAACTTTCTTGATGTTGGGGGTGGTGCAAACAAAGAAACAGTTGCGAATGGATTTAAGATTATTCTTTCCGATCCAAATGTAAAAGCAATTCTGATTAATATTTTCGGCGGGATTGTAAGATGCGACCGCGTAGCACAAGGCGTAATTGATGCGGCTCAGCAGATGAATGTCCATGTCCCGATAGTTGTGAGACTTGAAGGTACAAATGCAAAAGAAGCCGGAGTACTTTTGAAGGAATCAGGATTAAATTTTGAAGTTGCCGGAAGTTTGAAAGACGCTGCCGAAAAAGTAACTGCAGTACTAAGAAAATAATCCATCATTAATTTTAATTGAAAAGGCTGCCCAAATAAGGCAGCCTTTTTTTTCAAATACTGAAGCTATTATTCAACCGGTTTTGTAATTGTAAATTCAAACTTCAAAAGTTAAAATCCGGTTGTAGATAAATTCGAATGAAAAAGTTTTACTTGTAGTTTTTTGTTCGAGGTATTCGGCAATTTTTTTAAGCCGTTCGGGAATTGCTAATATTTTTTCCTGCGCCTTTGCTGCTATATCATTCAGCCCGGTCATCAATTCAATATTCCAGAATTTAATTGCATCTTCAACGATGGATTTATAATCCCACGGACCATAAATGCCGACGCGTCTTATCACATCAGACATCTCTTTAAAATTAGCCATTGAGATACCCGGCATATCTATCGCAGGCATAATTGCAGCAGCAGATTGTAGAGCTCTGTTTGGATCAATACTTAATATTTCTTTAAATACATTCCTATAAAATGTGAAATGCTTTGCTTCATCAGCGGCAATGCTGCTAAGTATTCCATTTAACAAAGGCTCATTTTCGCCTGCTAATTTGCCTGTGTTTTTGTGAGAGATTTGTGTCGCTCTTTCCTGAAGGGTGGTGTAAACAAATACTTTGTAAGGATCACTTTGCCAGTCAGGATTAAAACCAGCTTGCTGATAATTGTACTGCATCATTTCAACTTCCCGAAAATTAAATACACGGCTGTCACGAACATAATCACGAATGACGTTTCCGTGACGGTCTTCCTCGGCTGTCCACATATTTGTCCATTCACTCCAAAAAGTATCATCACCGAGATGTTTATTTATCAAAGAATGGAAATGAGGCAAGCCTTCTTCGGTTAATAGATTTACTGCAAGCGCAACACGTACTGCATCATCAACCCCCCTCGTTCTATCGCGCAATGCGTCAAGATTTTTCTTTTGATCATCACTCATCTTTTCATCTGCGGGCAGGAAATCGCTGGAAAACCAAAGCTTCCTTTTTGAAAGGTGGAATTGAATCCAGTCTTTTACCTTTGATTCGAGGCAGAGTAAAACTTCAGATTTAGCTGAAGTTTCATGACTTATATTTTCTTGATTACGGATTATTATTTCCATCTAATTCCTGACCTGATAATTGCAAATAATTTGAATAGACAGTGCGGTTCCTGACTTGTGATCAGATGAGAAAGGCAAAATCTATTGGAAGATTCAAAAGGAATGAATACTTGGCTGAAAAATAAAAATAGTTTCCATCAATTCATAATGCAAAAATTGATCTACCTTTTCCTGCGGAAAGAACTTGATCTGGAAAATTTATCTTTTGATTTGAAGTCGCTTCTAAATTTGTTTGCCTCGCGAAATGGCTTGTTGTCACGGCTTCTTTCGCGTCTTTCTTTCGATTTTGGCTGAGCAACTTCAATATTGATTTTGCGTTTCTTAAAGAGTTTACCATTAATCGAATTAACAATCAGATCGGAATAATTACTATCGGCTTCGAAGAAAGAAAAATTGCGAAGTATTTCGATGTCGCCGATTTCAATATTGTTTTTACCCGTTAAGTCCGAAATTAAATCCATCAAAGTTTTCGGTCCAAGTTCATCGGTCTTACCGAGATTGATAAAGAATCTTGAAAGTCCGCTGGAGCTGCTATAACTTTTGCCTCCCCTTCCCTCTTCGGGAGAATTTATGTCGGGTAAGTTTTTATAGTAATCAACAAACCTATTGAATTCCACAGAGACGAATTTTTTAATCAGCTCATCTTTTTCGAGCCACTCAAGTTTTCTTAATATATCCGGCAGCAGCGGATCAATCTGCGATGAATCAACTTCAACTTTTTCCATTTTGTCTATTAGATGGAGAAGCTGCCTTTCGCAAATTACTTTACCTTTCGGGATGGAGGCAAATGTAAATTTTTTATTGAGTTGTTTTTCAATTTGATGAATCTTGCCTTTTTCTCTTGGAGTGATGATCGCTACTGACGTTCCTTTCCTGCCGGCACGACCTGTTCTTCCGCTGCGGTGGGTGTAAAGTTCCAGTTCTTCAGGAATATTATAATTTATAATATGAGTAAGATTATCAACATCAAGCCCGCGTGCGGCTACATCAGTTGCGACGAGAAGCTGCAAATTTTTTATGCGGAATTTATTCATCACAAAATCACGCTGCTGCTGCGAAAGATCTCCGTGAAGTGCATCGGCATTGTAGCCGTCTTTTAATAAAGAGTCTGCCACCTCCTGTGTTTCTCGCCTGGTTCTGCAAAAAACAATTCCATAAATATCCGGGTGAAAGTCAACGATTCTTTTTAATGTGGGATATCTATCCTTTGATTGCACGACGTAACAAACATGCTCAATATTTTCTGCCCCGGCGTTTCGTTTACCAACAGTAATCTCAACCGGATCATTCATATATTTATTTGCGATCGCTTTGATTTCATTCGGCATCGTTGCGGAAAAGAGAAATGTATTTTTTTCTTCTGGAGTTGAAGCAAGAATAGATTCGAGATCATCACGGAAACCCATGTTCAGCATTTCATCTGCTTCATCGAGAACGACTGTTTTGATCTTAGAAAGGTCAATAATATTTCTATCAATCAGGTCAATCAATCTGCCCGGAGTAGCAGAAACGATGTGAACTCCGCTTCTGATTTTTTGAATTTGTCTTTCGATACTTGCGCCGCCAAACACGGGAACGACTTTAACATCAGGTTTATATTTAGCAAAACTTGAGAGGTCGTCTGCTATTTGCAGGCAAAGTTCGCGGGTGGGGCATAAAATTAAATGTTGAATTTTTTTTGATGTAGTTTTTGTTTTTTGAATTAACGGAAGACCAAAAGCTGCGGTCTTGCCTGTGCCTGTTTGAGCAAGTGCAATTAAATCACTGCAATCTTCCTGCATTAAATGTGGAATTACTTTTTCCTGAATCGGCATTGGTTCTTCGAATCCAAGTTCTTTTATTGCGCGCAGAATATTTTCTTCTACTCCGATCTCTTCGAACGATATCATTATTTTCCTTAATTATTGAATAAGTAAATATAATCTTTATTTTAATAGGGATTGATAGAAATTTGAGATAAGAATATGGCATTCTCAGTCATTCTTTGTCAGATTTATTATGTAGTATTCAAAAAACATTTTAAAATATTTTGCGGAGAAACAATGAAAAAGTTATTATTCCTTTTAGTGTTCATACTTCTCTATCAATTCGCTGCATTTAGCCAGCCGAAATTATTTTTCAGTAATGATGCGCTTGCACACACATTTTCAATTGTTGCACGAGATACGGTGACAGGTGAAATGGGGGTGGCAGTGCAGTCGCATTGGTTTTCTGTCGGTACCGTTGTTAGCTGGGGTGAAGCCGGAGTTGGCGTAATTGCAACTCAATCATTTGTAAATGTTTCTTTTGGTCCGCGAGGATTGGAAATGCTGAAAAGCGGAATGACTGCTCAACAGGTTCTTGATGCACTCATAACTTCTGATGAAGGACGTGACGTAAGACAGCTTGCGATTGTAGACAGCAAAGGAAATGCTGCCGCTTACACAGGAAAAAACTGCATCCCTGCGGCAGGACACATTGTGGGGAATAATTATTCTGCTCAGGCAAATCTGATGTTGAATGATAAAGTTTGGGGCGCAATGTCAGACGCATTTGAAAACAGTACCGGACCGCTTGCCGAAAGAATGCTCGCTGCATTGGAAGCTGCACAATCGGTGGGGGGTGATATCCGCGGAATGCAATCTGCCGCACTGCTCGTTTTTAGAGGTGAATCCACCGGCAAGGTTTGGGAGGATAAACTTGTCGATCTTCGTGTTGACGACAGCGATCAGCCGCTTAAAGAATTACGCAGACTGTTAATGGTTCATCGTGCTTACGAACACATGAACAACGGCGATCTTGCAGTAGAAAAAGGCGATATGATAAAAGCAATGGAAGAATATTCCGCCGCCGAAAAAATGTTCCCGGAAAATGAAGAGATGAAATACTGGCACGCTGTAACATTAGTCAACAACAAAAGACTTGATGAGTCGCTCCCCCTTTTTAAAGAAGTCTTCAGGGCGAATAAGAATTATCTTTTACTAACGCCAAGACTTGTTCCAATCGGATTGCTGTTGGTTACCGATGAAGAATTGAAAATAATATTAAACACTGTCGAGTGAAAACAGATACCTTGAAGTTCGCCTCATGAGACTTTCAATGCTGAGTTAATATTGATGACCAAGGATAAAACTCACCCTAAATCCCTCTCTTAAAAAGAGAGGGACTTTTTCCAAAGGAATGGCTCAACCGGAAAGAAGATTGTCTTAAGCCCCTTCTCTTGTTAAGAGAAGGGGTTGGGGATGAG
>DAOLIQ010000017.1:0-47815 GCA_035328465.1 Ignavibacteriaceae bacterium
TTTAAATAATTTTTAATTTTTACTTTGTTTTCATAAAAAAGAGAATTATTATTGCCCTATCCAAAATTGCTTTGCTTTTAATTTCAAACTAACATTTTTGTTATAGGAACTTTTTAAGTGATAAAAATATCTCCACGTTATTTTATAAAGTTTTTGAAAATTGCGTTCTATTAATTAACAATAACTAATAATCATTCATCGGAGGTTCTCATGACCAGTATATTTCACAAAAACTTTGTGAAACTCGTTGGGGTGTCTTTTTTAACAATTCTGTTTTGTGGCTCAATATATGGGCAGCAGAAGTCTGCTATCCCAACATTGACTAGCAAAGGGGGTAATAATGTAATTTTACCTTCTTCATCTCCCTCAGCCGTGCTCTATGATCAGACTAGCACACCGGATTCGTTTGGTACTACGTCTCAAGATTTCGAAGCAATCTATGACGCTTACGATAATCAAGCGGCTGATGACTTTAAAGTTCCTTCAGGAGTGTCTTGGTCTGTTACAAGAGTTTTTGTTCCCGGTTTTTACACTCTTGACGCCGCACCTACATTTGACGTATGGTTTTATCAAAACAACCGACCAACGTCGCTGCCAGGTACCCAAATTTATAGTGCACTCGGTGTAGTTCCAACTCTGGATGCTACAGGTACTCTGACAATCGATTTACCAACTCCAGCGGATTTGTGTTCTGGAACGTGGTGGGTTTCAGTGCAAGCTAATCTGGATTATGGAGTCGGTAGTCAATGGTTTTGGCTCAACAGTTTTGGACAGATTAATAGTGAATCTGCATGGGAAAATCTTGGCAACGGATTTGCAACAGGTTGTGATACTACGTGGCATCGAAGAGTTACTGATTGCTTAGTCGGGGATACAAGCTCATTTGATATGGCTTTTCGATTAGAAGGAACCGTTGGAAGCGCCTGCGCAATTACAGTAGTCGCTCCTAATGGTGGAGAAAGCTGGGCTTTGGGAAGCACTCACGATATTACCTGGACAGATAACATACCTGATAATGTGAGCCTATCCCTTTTTAAGGGTACAACTAAAGTACTTACCATTTCACCAAACACTCCAAGTGATGGACTTTTCAGTTGGACTATTCCTACTACCTTAACACCTGCCTCAGATTATAAGGTTCAAATACAAGGAAAGGTGAATAGAACAAAAGATAAAAGCAATGGTAACCTTACTTTGACTGCTGCTGGAGACAAATCTGTGACTGAGGTTGAATTGGCTCAGAACTACCCCAACCCTTTCAACCCGAGTACAATTATATCTTATGCTATTCCGTTTGAAGGCAATGTAAAGATAGTGGTGTATAATGTAATGGGTGAAACAGTCAGTGAATTGGTTAACTCAATTCAACAACCCGGTAAATATCAGACAGAATTTAATGCCTCTAGCATAGCAGCAGGTATGTATTTTTATAGGATTAATGCAAAGTCACTGGACGGAACACAAAGTTTTACTGAATCGAGAAAGATGTTATTACTGAAATAACGACCAATGTCACGAAGGTGAATCAGTTGTTTTCCAGTTCTTGATAAAAAAGAGCGGCGTCTGTCGCTCTTTTTTTATTTCTTAAAAAATTAAAATCGACTCACCCTTTTTTTTATACCTTGAATCAAAATTCGCAATTGCTATTTTTGAGATATGAAATTTCTAATTAAGCTATCTATTATTTTACTTTTCCTGTCCGGGATTAATTTTTCACAAATCAATGACGACCTTAATCGTTTTCAGCTTGCACAAAGGTTTAAAGAATCTGCTGATTACGAAAAGGCATTGCCAATATTTCAGCAGCTTTACGAAAAAGATCAGAATAATTATCAATATTTTATCGCTTTGAATGAAACCTATCTTCAATTAAAAAATTATTTTGCTTCAATTGATTTAATTGAAAAGCGTTTAATAAAAAACGCAAATGATATTAATTTATTCGGAATGCTTGGCAGCAGTTATTATCTGTCGGGAAACGAAGATAAGGCATACAAAATTTGGGATGATGCACTTGCACAAATTCCTCAAAGCATAATCAATTATAGAGTCATTGCTAACTATGCTATCGAACAAAGAGCATTTGACAAAGCGATAGAAATTTTTCAAAAAGCAAAATCTATCTCCGATGATAAAACTGCATTTTCACTTGAGTTAGCAAATCTATACGCATTAACTTTCAGATTTGATGAGGCTTCCAAAGAATATTGCGAGATTCTGGCAGCAAATCCTGTTCAACAATCTGTTATTGAAACAAGAATTTCAACTCTCATCGATAAGCCCGGGGCATTGGATGCAGTAATTCAGGTATTCGAAGAATGGGATAATAAAAGGAATATTAGTTTCGACGTAATACTTGCAGATATCTATTCAATTAAAAAATCGTACAACAAAGCTCTCGAACTTTATCAGGATATTGATAAGTCGTTAAATAAACAGGGTGTAGAGCTTTATAATTTCGCACTATCCCTTTATAATGAAAAAGAGTTTTCTCTGGCACAAAAAGTCTTTAGACTAATCATCGATAATAATACAGACTCACCGATAATTCCATCAGCAAAACTTGGCTATGCGAAATCACTTGAAGCTGAATTGGAAAATGAAATTAATAATGAAAATTCTTGGAAGCCCATTCAACCAATTATAAAGCTGCACTCTGAAAAAATTGGAGATATTATTAGTTCATATAATGAGGTTGCGAAACTTTATCCCGATACAGATATTTCCGATGAAGCTCTTTTGCAGATTGGACGAATTAAATTCTACAGGCAAAATTTAATCGAAGAGTCATCCGATATTTTTTATTCAATCGCAAACCGATCTGCTTTTTCCAAGTTTAGCCCGGCTGCTTTTATCGAACTCGGAAATGTTTTTTTATACGAAGGGAAAATTGACTCGGCTGAGTTATGCTTTACAACTGTTTTGAAGAAAGCTAAATTATCGGCACAAGATAAAAGCATCGCAAATTTCAAGCTTGCAAATGTTTACTTTTATAAAGGAGATTTCCCAGCCGTAAGAGAAAAAAATTCGGAGATAATGAATAACTTGAAAGATAATTCGGCGAATGATGCAATTGAACTTTCACTACTTCTGAATACTTCGTTAAACGATTCCTCTGATCTGCTGAAATTTGCCGCTGCAGAGTTTCTTGTTGTTCAGAAAAAATTTAATGACGCTTTAGATATTTATAAGCTTCTATCTGAAAATCCGCAGGCATTTTTTCTAAGCTCGGTTTCAAAACTAAGACAAGCAGAAGTTTTTATTGCATTAGACGATTACGATCCTGCCATTCAAATTTTACAATCAATTACTGAAGATGAGGCGTCTAATATATTTTCTGACAAAGCATTATATTTGAAGGCAAATATTTATCAGTTTGGTAAAAAAGATTCTCCTCGTGCTATTGAGACTTATGAAAAACTTTTAGCTCTGTTTCCCAATTCCATTTATAATGAAGAAGCACGAACAGAGATAAAAAAATTAAAAAGTAAATTAAGTTAAAATTATTATGGCTAAAAAAACGAATCAAAAATTTGTCAAATGTTCCTTCTGTGGCAGAGAGGGAAGCGAAGTCAGCAGCATGATTGCCGGACCAGATGTTTACATTTGCGATATCTGCGTCAGCAGCAGCGTGGATATTTTAAAAAACAATCTTGCAGCATTTAACTTTACACAGAAAAATAAACCCGGTAAAGCACATTCTCCTCAATCAATAAAAAAAGCTCTTGACGAATTTGTTATTGGGCAGGATAGAGCAAAGAAATCTTTATCAGTCGCAGTTTATAACCATTACAAAAGAATCTCGACACAAAAATCATTTTTTGAACTTGATGATGTTGAAATTGAAAAGAGCAACATACTACTGATTGGATCTACAGGGGTGGGTAAAACACTGCTTGCTCAAACGCTCGCCCGAATTCTTGATGTTCCCTTTGCAATTGCTGATGCAACAACGCTTACAGAAGCAGGTTATGTCGGTGATGATGTTGAATCCGTTTTAGTTCATCTATTACAAGCAGCCGATTATAATCTTGAACGTGCACAAAAAGGTATTGTTTATATTGATGAGATCGATAAAATCGCTCGTAAAAGTGAAAGCACATCTATCACTCGCGATGTTTCAGGTGAAGGGGTGCAGCAAGCATTACTAAAAATCCTTGAAGGAACTATTGCAGGCGTTCCGCCTAAAGGAGGCAGAAAACATCCTGAACAAAGTTTAATTAATGTAAACACTAAAAATATTTTGTTCATCGTTGGCGGCGCATTCGAAGGAATTGAAAAAATAATCTCTTCAAGAATAAACAAAAATCGTATGGGCTTCTATTCTAACCTGAAGGATAAAACCTCCGAAGATGAATTACTGAACTTTATTCTGCCCGAAGACTTACTAAAATTTGGACTGATTCCGGAATTAATAGGCAGAATCCCTGTAATAGCACCGCTGCATTCATTAAGCGAAGAAGCATTAAAGAGCATTTTAACAATTCCAAAAAATGCTATCTTGAAGCAGTATAAAAAATTATTTTTAATGGAGGGGGTTGAACTTGAGTTCGATAAATTTGCGCTTGATGCTATTGTTTCAAAAGCGATGGAAAGAAAAACCGGCGCACGAGCTCTACGTTCAATAGTTGAAGATTTTATGCTTGACATTATGTATGAAATTCCGAACAGAGAAAACCTTGATAAGTGTATTATCACAAAAGATGTGGTTGAAAAAGGCGCTGAACCAATCTATATTGAGTCAGATAGAAAGTCAGCCTGATTTTTTGCCATTGTGACCATTCAATTCATGAATAAAATAATATTTGCTTTCGTCCTCCTATTTTGCTCACTCTTACCGGCTCAATCAAAAATATTAATTTTTATGGATCTGGAACAGACAGATCACCTAAAAGCTTATGGCATAACTTTTCACGCTCTCCAAAATGAAGTAAAAGCAGACTGGCTGTTAAATTACCGCGGCGGCTCATTCCTGATAGATTATTCCGATGAAATTGCAAATGAATGCAGACTCGAAAATGTTTCATTCACTTCCCTCTCCCTTTCAGAAGCCGCACAAATTTATTCCGAAGTTCAAAGCGAAGAAAACAACATGGATGTTATTAGACTGGAGAAAGCACCTAAAATTGCTGTTTATGTCCCACCGGGATTTCAACCCTGGGATGATGCCGTTACAATGGTTCTTGAATACGCAAAAGTTCCTTACGATAAAATTTGGAATGATGAAATTCTCCGCGGTGATCTCTCAAAATATGATTGGCTTCACCTCCACCATGAAGATTTCACAGGACAATATGGAAAATTTTATGCAAGTTTTAGCAGCGCACAATGGTACATTGATCAGCAGATTCAATATGAAAATAATGCGAAGCAAAACGGCTTCAGAAAAGTTTCCGATATGATGAAAACAGTTGCAGTTGATATTAAGAATTATGTGGGGCAGGGCGGCTTTTTATTTGCTATGTGCTCGGCAACTGATTCCTATGATATTTCACTCGCTTCATTAAATATCGATATTTGTGCGCAGATGTATGATGGAGATGCTGTTGATCCTGACGCGCAGCAGAAACTTGATTTTGGTAATACCCTTGCATTTGAAAATTTTAAACTTGAAATGAACCCTTACGTATATGAATATAGTGACATTGATATTCAACCACTCGAAATAGGAAACCAACAAAATGATTATTTCACACTATTCGATTTTTCAGCCAAGTACGACCCCGTTCCAACAATGCTAACTCAAGATCATGTAAATGTTGTACGCGGATTTATGGGACAAACAACAATGTTCAGAAGAAGTACTCTAAAAAAATCTCTTGTCATTATGGGTGAACGCGAAGGAACTGATCAAGTAAGATATATTCATGGAAACTTTGGAAGAGGAACATTCACTTTTTATGGCGGTCACGATCCTGAAGACTATCAGCATGCTGTTGGTGATCCGCCGACTGATTTGTCCCTCTATAAAAATTCACCTGGCTACAGATTAATATTAAATAATATTCTATTTCCAGCAGCAACGAAGAAGAAACAAAAGACATAATTCCGTATTAAAGAATTTATTCTATGCTTAACTGATTAACTATAATATATGAAATATGAAATCAATCAAGATAAAAAACAGCAGTAAAGAAATTCCAATTGGTAAAATAGTTTGCGTTGGCAGAAACTACGCTGAGCATGCGCGTGAACTTGGAAATGAAGTTCCGGAAAAACCTGTAGTATTTCTCAAACCGGCATCTGCGGCAATTCGGACTGGCGGTAAAATCATCTATCCATCATTTTCGAATGAAATGCATCACGAAGTTGAACTTGTTCTGCTTATCGGCGCTGAAATTAAAAACTCTGCTTTGTTTGAATCTGAAAATGCTATTATAGGATATGGACTTGGACTTGACATGACATTGCGTGATGTTCAAAATGAACTAAAGAAAAAAGCTCATCCATGGACAATTGCCAAGTGCTTTGATACTTCTGCAGTGCTTTCAGATTTTACTTTGAAAGAAAATTATTTACTCAATCTTGAAGAAGAAATTTTTCTTTCGGTAAATGGCGTCTTAAGACAAAAGGATAAATTGAATAAGATGCTTTTTAAACCGGCACAAATAGTACAGTACATTTCTACTTTGATGACATTGGAAGAAGGTGATTTAATTTTTACGGGAACACCGGCGGGGGTGGGAAAAGTTGAAAGCGGCGATAACATTACTGCCAAAATTTTACCTTTTGCCGAATTAACAGCAGAAGTGATTTGAATGGTTATTGATTAAGAATGGAAAGCGCTTTTTTGATTAAATCTTCCAACGAAAAATCCGACGAACCCGTCAAAATATCCCGCACAACTTTATCTGCAATTTTATTATTATAGCCAAGCGTCGATAGAGCGGAAACAGCTTCATTCTTTTTACTGACAGGAATTGAGGATGCCCCTTCCTCAGTAACAGCATCCACTTTATTTCTAAGTTCAAGTACTACTCGTTCGGCAGTTTTTCTGCCAATTCCAGGAACAGCAACTAGTCTGGAGGTGTCACCGGATTGAATCGCATGTTTTAGATCATCAGTTTGAATGCCGGACAAAATACTAAGTGCTAATTTAGGTCCAATACCGCTGATAGAAATTAAAAGTTCAAACATTTCCTTTTCAGGTTCAGTATAAAATCCGAAAAGTGTAATTGAGTCTTCTTTAACATTGGTGTGAATGAAAAGAGAAACATTTTCTTTTTCATTAATTTTTTCAAAAGTATTAATTGAAATATTAATGCTGTACCCCACCCCATTTACATCAAGCAAAATTTTTGTGGGTTTCAACGAAATAACTTTACCGGTCAAATATCCAATCATATCAAGCTCATTGAATAATCCGTTCAGGAAATGCTTCAATAAACGACTTCCAGTTTTTACTTTTTTTCACAGGCGATTTCATTCTGAAAGAATGGCATAAAGCTGTTGCAAGCGCATCACTTTCATCAAGCTGCATTTTTACTGCTTTCAAATTAAGTAATGTTTTAATCATAAAACTGACTTGTTCTTTTGATGCTGCACCTTTCCCAACAACTGATTTTTTTATTTCCCGCGGAGAATATTCGCTTACAGGAATTTTATTATGAACTGCCGCTAATATTGAGACCCCCCTTGCATATCCGATCTTCATTGCTGATTGGACATTCTTCCCATAAAATGCTGTTTCAATAGCGAATTCATCAGGGCTATAAAGTTTAATAATCTTAACTAATTCATCGTAAATAACTTCAAGTTTTTCCGACAATAATTTTGCCCCTGAAAGTTTTATTACTCCGCTCGAAATTCTTCTTATTGAAGAACTTTGAGATTTGATAATTCCATATCCCGTTACGATTGTACCGGGGTCAATACCGATTATTATCATTACAAAAAATAACTTGTAAAAATATTTTTAATGCTAATTAAATTTTAGTTCTTGCAGCCTACTCAATAAAGTCGGCGTTAGAAAAAACATTTTGAACGTCATCACAATCTTCAATGGCTTCGATAAGCTTCATAACTTTTTCTGCATCCTCTCCCTGAACGGCGATTAAATTTTTTGCGATCCATTGCAAAGAAGCATTTTCGATTGAAATATTTTTAGCAAGCAAAGATTTTCTAAGCGGCTCGAACGATTCAATGGAAGTCTGAACCTCAAAATAATCTTCCTCAGTTTGGAGATCATCAGCGCCGGCATCAATAACAATTTCCATCATTTCATCTTCGGTCTTGCCTTGAGTCGGCAATGTAATAATTCCCTTCCTATCAAACATCCAAGAAACAGAACCGCTTTCTGCCATAGCACCACCATGCTTACTGAACAAATGCCGAACTTCTGCAACAGTTCGATTTTTGTTATCGGTAGCAACTTCAACAAGTATTGCAATGCTTGCCGGTCCGTACCCTTCGTATGTTAGTTCGTGATAAGTTACTCCTTCTAATTCGCCGGTAGCTTTTTTAATAGCTCTGTCAATATTATCCTGCGGCATATTCTGTGCTTTAGCATTATCAATGGCTAATCTTAATCGTGGATTGCCGGCGGGATCACCCCCGCCCTGTCTTGCAGCAATCGTAATTTCCTTTATCAGCTTGGTAAATATCTTGCCTCTTTTAGAATCAAGCACAGCTTTTTTTCTTTTTATGGTTGCCCATTTTGAATGACCGGACATTTTATTATCTCCTGATTATTATCAATTTATTTTTAAATCTTTAAGTTTTAATTGTGGAAACTCTTTACCATCTCGAATAAGTTTATCTATGGAGAACACAATATCAAAATTAACTCCCGGATTTTTGATGGAATCCAAATACTCCCCCATATTAAAACCAACTGAGTCGAACACTTTATTAATGCTATTTTGTTTAAGACTTACAATAAGATGATTAGCGCCAACAATACGAGGGTTGGAAACAATACTCACTCCTTCAGCAAGAAATACCGGACGCATATTCCCGGGACCAAATGGGGAGAACTGTTCGAGTATGCGAATAAATTTTGGAGTTATTTCAGAAAATTTGATTTTGGAGTCTATCATTAACTCGGGTGATAAATCCTTATCATTAATTGAATCTTTAACTATTTGATTGAAACGGTATTTAAATTCATCTAAATTTTCAAGCTCTACTGCAAGCCCTGCAGCAGCTTGATGACCGCCAAAGTGAATTAGTAACTCTTCACATTTTTGCAGTGCTTCATAAATATTAAAATTATTAATGCTTCTGGCAGAGCCTTTGGCAATTCCGTCAACAGTAGTAAGCATAATTGTAGGACGGTAATATTTCTCAACAATTCTGGAAGCAACAATTCCGATTACACCCGGATGCCAATCCTCCTGGTGTAAAATTATTGGAATTTCGTTTTCAAGATCAACTGAGGAAGCAATCAATTCAAGAGCGCTGTCAAAAGTATCAACATCAATTTTTCTTCTCTCATAATTTTCATTTTCAAGCACACTTGCAAATTCAAATGCTTCATCAAGCTTATCGGTGGTTAAGAGATCAACAGCACGCTTTGCATCGCCCAGTCTACCAACAGCATTTATGCGTGGGGCAAGCGTAAATACCACCTGCCCAGAAGAAAGACTGCCCGGGTTAATACTGCATTTTTCAATTAATGCTTTAATTCCTGCTCTTGGACTGGAATTGATAAGATTTAATCCTTCGCGAACCAGGATTCTATTTTCATCAGTTAAAGAAACAATATCTGCTGCGGCAGCAAGTGAAACTAAATCCAAATATTTAAATGGAAGTTCGCGCTTCCCAATTCTTTCAGCAATTCCCTGAGCTAATTTAAAGGCAACGCCCGCTCCGGAGAGAAACTTAAAAGGGTAATTACATCCCGGCTTTATTGGATCCAAAATAGCAAAAGCATTAGGAAGCTCTTCTTTAGGATGATGGTGGTCGCAGATGATAACATCAATCCCATAACTCTTTGCAAGCGAAGTTTCATCAATCGCAGTTATTCCACAGTCAACACTAATCAGTAAAGAAGCGCCTTTGTCGTGAATGTTCTCTATACCGGTTTTTGAAATTCCATATCCCTCAATAAGTCTTTGCGGAATATAAAACTCAATTTTGGCATCCAGTTCTTTTAGAAACATGTATAGCAACGCTGTAGCACAAGTACCGTCAACATCGTAATCACCGTAAACACAAATCAGTTCATTTTCAGTAATAGCTTTAATGACTCGCGAAGTTGCTTCTTCCATTCCATTCATTAAAAATGGATCGTAGAGAAAATCTAGGGACGGGCGGAAAAATTTTTTTGCGTCGTAAAAATTATTTACACCGCGCTGCACAAGAAGGCCTGAAAGAACTTCAGGAATGTTCAGGGAATCAGCCAAAGCTGAAACCGCAAAATCATGATTTGTTTCTTTAAGAGTCCAACGCTTTTGTAGCATAGTAAAAATATTATTCAAAGAACTAAAGATCAGCTTGATCTTGTAAGCCGAATTCTGTATCCCGAAAATCGGGATGACAATTATTTATCTGGGACTGCTATTACTAATAGTCTCAAGCGGTTTACCCGGAAGTACAACAATGCGAACCACATTGCAATTCGGCGAACCGAAAAATTACTTCCCTATTTAACCTTGCATCGAGCGGGGTTTGCCATGTTCCAATTAATGGAATCCGATTAAGGACCTTCGATGTTACCATCGGAGCGGTGAGCTCTTACCTCGCCTTTTCAACCTTACTCCGAAAACTTCGGAGCGGTATTTTTTCTGTGGCACTTTCCGTATCCTGTTTTAGCAGGACCCCGGGTGTTACCCGGCACTCTGTTCTTTGATGTTCGGACTTTCCTCCACGATACATCGCGGCAATTGTCTGGATCAAGCTAGTCTTTGAATTCTTTATGTTAAAAATTTTGTTAAAAACAATTGTTATTAGCCTTTGATTGTTTTATAACTTTTATTACTTACTTCAAATATAATAAATATCACCGCTGATGTCAGCAGAAAATTTTAATTGGGTAAATAATATGCTGTTGGACTATGTTGAAATGAATTTCCGAAAGGCAAATCCAATACTATTTCCAAGAAGGAATAACTGATAAATTTATTTATAAACGATTCGGAAAATGAGTGATATTAATCCTCTGTTTCTGAAATTTCATGTGAAACTAAAATTCTTCCGCAATATTCACAGAAGAAAATTTTATTATTTCTTCTTATTTCAAGTTGTCTTTGCGCCGGAACTATGTTATGGCAGCCAGTACAGGCAGATCTTTTAATTGTCACCACAGCCTTCCCCTTTTTAGCTTTTCTAATTCTAACATAGGCTGCATAGTCAGGTTTCTTTATTTGATCTTCTATTTTTTTTCGCTCTTCTAATAATTTCGATTCTTCTTTCTGGTTTGAAGAAATAATTTCTTTCAATTCTTTTTGTTTAACTTTTAACTCTTCTGCCAGTTCTGTAAGCAGCGGGGTCATATCTTCGATTTCCTCGGTAAGCTTTTTACTTAAATCCGCAAGAGAATCATTTTCAGCTTCTGATTTACTGATTTGTGATTCGGAATGATCAATCTCTTTTGTAAGTGCATCGTATTCTTTATTGTTGCGAACTGCATATAACTGCGCTTTAAATTTTTTCTGATTTTCCTTTAATTTCTCAGCTTCGGCTTCATTTTTTTTCCTTTTATCCAGAGCTTCTTTTTTTTGTTTTTCTTTAGCTTCCACTTCCAATTTAATAGACTCAATTTTATTTTCAAGATCCTTGACAGCATTCGGCAGGTCGCCTCTTAATTCTTCTAAATCATCCAGTTGGTCATCAATTTTTTGAATCTCATAGAGATATTTTAATCGGTTATACAATTCATTTCTCCTTAGTTGTTATAAAATTCTATTGGGTTTGTAGTTCGTTTAATTTTAAAAATTTTTATTCGTTCATCCAAAAGTTTTTGCGATATTTTTTTTTGGAGTTCACCAAGCACAAAAATCTCTGTTTCATAATGCCCGGCATCTATCAGTAATATTTTTTTATTCGCTTCATGGAAAGTATGATAGTGTACATCGGCAGTAATAAAAGCGTCTGCCCCTAATTTCAATGCAGGTTTTATCAAATCGCTTCCGGAACCTCCGCAAACTGCAACTGAGGTAATTGTTTTTTTATTTCCGGTTGTAAATCTGAAGTTTTTTATTCTCAATCTTTTTGATACGTATTTTAAAAAATCTTTTTCATTCATTGGCGTATCAAGAATACCTATTGAACCAGCTCCATATTTTTTGTTCTCATTTTCAATTGGATAGATGTCAAATGCCGGTTCCTCGTAGGGGTGGTTTTTTTTAATTGCTTCAATTATATTTTCCAGATTCCATTTGTCGGATATTATTTCAATTCTAACCTCTTCGACTCTTTCTAATTTTCCTTTTAATCCAACCGCCGGACTGCTTTTGCCGGAGCCAAGAAAAGTACCTTCGCCAATTACTCTGAAACTGCAATTGTTGTATTCACCTATCGTACCAGCACCGGTGCTGAATATTTCAGCAGAAACTTTTTCGACAAAATTTGCAGGGATAAAGACCACAACCTTGATCTGGTTTGAATTAAACGGTTCTAAAAATTTAATATCTTTTAAGTCTAATTGATTTGCTAATTGAAAACTGACTCCATCTTTCGTGAAATCAAGATTAGTGTGGGCTGAGTAAAGAGTTATTTTGTTTGCAAGAAGCTGCTGAACGAGCTGTGAAGTTGAATCATTATCTATTGCAATTTTTTTAAGCGGATGGAAGAGCAGCGGATGATGTGTGATAATCAGGTTACATTTTTGGGTTAATGCTTCTTTGATAACTTCTTCGGTTAGGTCAAGCGATAGTAAAATATTATTAATTTTACTTTTTGAAGAACCAACCTGCAGACCAACGTTATCTTTTTGCCAGGCAATCTCCTTCGGAGCCCAAGATTCAATATGTGTAAATAATTCAGCGCACGTCATAACAAAAAAAATGCACTTCAGTTTTTGAAGTGCATCTATAAATAATTCTTCGGGTTAATAGAGATGTAAGAACTCTTCGCCGTAAGAAACCTGTTTAAAATTAGTAGTTTATCAATCATATTTTGTGCCCAAATATAAAAGAAACGACACTCAATCGCAATAATAACTTTGACTAAAAATTAAATTACAGGCTCAACCCAATTTTCATCTTCTTTAATAATATTGATTAATTCTTCTACGGCATTTTCAGCAGGGATATTCCTTCTAACAATATCTTTTTTCCTGTAAAGAGTAATTTTATCAACGCCGGAACCAACATAGCCATAATCTGCATCAGCCATTTCGCCGGGACCATTGACAATACAGCCCATAATAGCAATTTTCACTCCTTTGAGGTGTTCGGTGCGTTTTCTAATCATCTCGGTGGTTTCTTGTAAATCGAATAAAGTTCTGCCGCAGCTTGGGCATGCAATATATTCAGTTTTAGAAATTCTTTGCCTTGACGCCTGAAGAATATTAAATAGTAAACGATTGATTATTTTCTCTTTAGTCTCTGTTTTTTTCACAAAATTTTTCACATAAGCCTTTGATTGAGGCGGGTTAATTTTCAGATTATTTACAAAGACCCAGACTCCATCTCCAAAACCGTCTATTAATAATGCACCCAAATCGGTTGCTGCATAAAGCTGTAAGTTTTCAAAATTAATTTCGTTATAATTTCTTTTTATTACGACAGGATTCTGATTTCTATTAATTAGAAATTCGAAAAATGCACGACGCTGTTCAGCGACTCCGTGCGAATTACTCGTTTCTAAAACTAAAATAATTGAATGATCTTCTTTTATTCTATTCACTAAATCATTTGTCAAATCAGTTAAAGAAATTGTTAGGAAATTGCATTGCGCTGAAATTCTATTCGAAGAATAATATTCTTCCAAATTAAGAAGCGGGAAACTATTATTATTATTTTTCAGCAATTGCCATGTATTATATTCGTAAACAGCTTTTAATCCACTTGGACAATCAAACGGTAAAATATTTTTCCCAAGATAGATAAAATCAGCAGCTGTATCTGACAGCATCCATTTATCCGTTGATTCATTGTACGTATAACCAATATCAATTAAATCTTTCGGAGAATTAATTTTGCGATTACTGTAATCTGCAAAAATTCTTGGTACATTATTTCCGCCAATTCCAATATTCTCGAATGAAATTCTTTTATTGTAATTGAACGGGTCAATTGGTGAAACATCAATTGGTTTTATCGGTTGATGCTCCTCCCTTTTTTTATAACGATTGGCTAATGCGATTGCAACGGGTGCTTCAAACTCTGGATCCTCAGTTAACGAAACTCTAATCGTATCACCGATACCATCTTCGAGCAGCGCACCAATTCCAAGTGCGGATTTAATTCTTCCATCTTCACCCCCGCCTGCTTCAGTTACACCGAGGTGAAGCGGATAATTCATTTTTTCCTCTTCCATTTTGCTGATGAGGAGTCTGTATGCCTGAACCATCACCTGCGGATTACTTGACTTCATGGAAAGAACGATGCTGTGAAAATTTTCATCTTCACAAATTCTTAAAAACTCTAATGCCGATTCTACCATTCCAAGCGGAGTATCGCCGTAACGGCTCATTATTCTATCTGAAAGCGAACCGTGATTTGTTCCGATTCTTAAAGCAGTACCATATTCCTTGCAAATTTTTACTAAAGGTGTAAAACGTTCACGAATTCGTTGAAGCTCTTCTTCATATTCTTTATCGGTATATTCTATTAATTCAAATTTTTTCTTATCAACATAATTACCCGGATTTACACGGACCTTTTCAACAATTCTTGCGGCATGCTCTGCGGCATTTGGAGTAAAATGAATGTCTGCAATCAACGGAACGTTATATCCCCTCGTACGAAGTTCTTTTTTTATATTCTCAAGATTTTTAGCTTCATTTATGCTTGGAGCAGTAATTCTAACATATTCGCATCCAGCTTCAACCATTCTGATTGTTTGTTCAACGGTGGCAATTGTGTTCATTGTATCTGTTGTTGTCATTGATTGAATACGAATAGGATTTGCCCCGCCCAGAGGTAAACTGCCTATAAAAACTTCTCTTGTTTTTAATCGAGAGAATCGGGTTACGCTGTTACAATAATTTTGTAATTGAAACTTTGATAAATTCATTTTTTTTCGATTTAATATAAAAATTATTAAACCTGTGTTGCAATAAAACAAATATAAATTCGTTCATAATTTAAGATGAACCTGGAGAAAAAATAACTCAACACAAGCAGATTAATTAGTCAGGTTTTAATAAGAATATGCGGACAGCGGATTAACTTTTTATTATCTATTTTATTTAATATTCTATCAATCAAAATATCTTTTCGATTTAAAACGGTGTACCGAAATCGTTTCAGTTCTTTCCATGAGTGATAGTAATAATGATTTGCCATAGCCGAAACACCAATTTTTTGAAAATATTTTCTGTTTTTCTCTTTTACAGTATTGATTTTTTTTTGCGGATATATCGGGCTATCGAAAATATGAATCTCGCTATTAAGTTTTAAGTATCTAATAAGACGATTTATCAAAGCAGGCAGATTATCGAAATATTGGAGCGAACTTGCGAGAATTATTGCATCGAAAGAATTAAATTCAAAAATATCGTCGAAGATATCACCATAAAAAAATTTTATTCGTTTATTATTCTTAAAAATTCTTGATGCCTGTTCAAGTTCGGCTAAATTAATATCAAGTGCGTAAACGAAATTTGATGTATCCTTTGAGAGTTTATTTCCAAGCCAGCAATTACCTGCCCCGATTTCAAGTATTAATTTATTTTTTCTTTTTGAAAAAATCTTGGCTAATCGTTTATAAGATGCAGCTTTTAATTTCCAATCTTCAAAAAGAGGATTACTTTTTTCAAGAAACGGCAGTTTTTCCAATTCTTCATCCGAGTAAATCGAATTTGTTTTTTGGAGATATGATAAATAGTCCGTTTGAAATCCATGAAAATCTCCAGGTTTTCCGAGATAGATAATATTGTCTTGTTCGATTGATGAAATTTTTGTTTTATGGGTGACCAAGCTTAAACTCTATACTTAAATTTTTAGATCAAGAAAACCGTTAAAATATACTCACTGCGAATTAAAACTGCTTTATGAAATCAAAGGTTTCTCCTGCTCAAAGTTAACAATTTTTATTTAATAAGTCACTTACTGATTTTAACTTCAGTGTATATTTCATCAATTACTTATATTTCCATTCCAAAAATTTATCGCAATTAACAATTGAAAATATCCGAACAAAAAATAGACGAGATTCGTGCGGCGGCAAATATTGTTGACATTATTTCCGAATCGGTTCAATTACGAAAACGAGGAAAAAACTTTCTTGGTTTATGTCCATTCCATACAGAAAAAACTCCTTCCTTTACAGTAAGTGAAGAAAAACAAATCTATCATTGTTTTGGCTGCCACTCCGGCGGCAATGTTTTTAAGTTTTTAATGGAATATGAAAAAATATCATTTGTCGAATCTGTTCAGGAGCTTGCGGAAAAATTAGGTATTCAATTAGAAGTTGAAGAAAATGTTAACTCCGAATTTCAAGACGAACAGGAAATTCTTTATGATATAAACATCGAAGCAGCTAAATACTTTTCAAATAATTTATTGAACGATTCGGAAGGACAAATTGCGAGAGATTATTTTCAAAAAAGAAATATTAAAGTACAGACTATGCGTGCCTTTGGTTTGGGCTACGCTTTAAATGGCTGGGAAAATTTAGTGAACTTCCTTCATCAAAAGAAAATTAATCTTGAGAAAGCATTACAACTTGGCTTAATAAGTCGAAATAAAGACGGAAGAATCTATGACACTCTGCCGGGGAGAATAATTTTCCCGATCTTTTCGCCTAACGGAAGAGTGGTTGCTTTCGCAGGAAGAAAATTACGCGATTCGGATGGGGGCGGTAAATATATTAACTCTCCCGAATCGGCTATCTATGTGAAAGGGAAAATTTTATACGGACTTTCTCACGCCAAGGATGAAATAAGAAAATTAAATAAAGCCATACTTGTCGAAGGTTATATGGACCTTATTTCTCTTTATCAAAATGGAATTAAGAATGTTGTCGCTGTGTCCGGAACAGCACTTACCGAAGATCAGGTGTTATTACTTTCACGTTATACTAAAAATGTTGTGCTTCTTTTTGATTCCGACACAGCAGGGATAAAAGCTTCAATGCGAAGTATTGAACTTTTATTGAAAAAGGAATTTGAGATTAAGATTGCATCACTTCCCGCAGGTGAAGATCCGGATTCTTTTGTGAATAAATTCGGCAAAGAAAAATTTGAAGACTTTATCAATCGTGCTCAAAACTTTCTTGAATATCAAACGGCGTATTACGATTCGCAAGGAATGTTTAACGACCCGGCTACTATGACAGACGCAATTAGAGAGCTTGTAAAGCCTATTGCTTTGATTTCCGATGAATTAAAACGAAGTCTGCTTATAAAAACTATTGCGAAAAAATTTAACCTGCGCGAAATGTTAATTGAAGCAGAATTAGACAAAGTACTTTTACAGCGAAGAACTCAACTGACTGCCGAAGCCCGACGAACAGAACAAACTCAAAAGCAAGATGAACAATTAAAGTTGACTCCTGATAAAATAACTGTCAATCCGGTCTTATATAATTTAGAAAAAGAAATTATCAAACTTTTATTTGAAGGAAACAAAGGAACAAGTGAAATTATACTTTCAAATTTATCGGAGAAAGATTTTATTGTGACGATTCACCAAAAGATTTTTGCAACTGCACTGGCGAATTATCAAGAAGTAAAAGTTTTATCAGTCGCAGCAATAATTCAAAAATTCGACGATGAAGATATTCAGAATTATCTACATGAAATTTCGTTTGAAAAATATACTATCAGCAGCAATTGGAAGGAGACAAACCCGACAGAATCTTCTGAGATTATTTACAAAAAACTTGCAAAAGATTGTATTATAAAGCTGAAAGAATTAAAAATTGATGGGGAGATAAATCAAAATATCCAAGAGCAGGAGAACGCAGAAACGGAAGAACGACTGCTTGAGTTAATGAAAGAGAAACTTGAATTGGAAAGAAAGAAAAGTTTAATGCGCGAAGAACTTGAAAAGCAATAAAATAAATAATAAAAATTCTGTTCTGCTGTGCGATTTCTCAGTGTTTCTCTGTGGTAGGAATTAAAAATCCATCTTATAATGTTTCAAAGTGTTCACGCTGAGATTCGCAAAGTATAAAAATTAATAGCAAATCTTTATGGATAAAGCAAAGCAAATTTTAAAAGAAATATTCGGCTACGATAGTTTTCGTGCGCTTCAATACGAAATAATAAAAGACATCTTAAATAAAAAAGATTGCCTTGTTGTAATGCCGACAGGTGGGGGAAAATCACTTTGCTATCAGATTCCCGCCTTGATCTTTGACGGGTTAACAATAGTAATTTCGCCATTAATTTCATTAATGAAAGATCAGGTGGAACAACTTAGGCAGCTTGGTGTTGAAGCAGCTTTATTAAACAGTTCTCTTTCGCCCGAGGTGTATAATTTTAATTATCAGAATGTGGCAAATAAAAAAGCAAAGCTGCTTTACTTAGCACCCGAATCACTCCAAAAAGAAGAAATAATTTACCTGCTAAAAAAAATATCCGTTGACTGCATTACAATTGATGAGGCTCATTGTATTTCGGAATGGGGACATGATTTTAGAAAAGATTATAGACAATTGGGCAATTTTAGATTAACCTTTCCAACTGCTGTTTGTATTGGATTAACAGCGACGGCAACTCCTCGTGTTCAAGAGGATATTATGAAGAACTTGAAAATGAAAGCGCCCAAAAAATTTATTGCAAGCTTTAATAGAGAAAATCTTTATCTTCAAGTAGTCCCAAAGAGAAGCCCATCAAAACAAGTGATTGATTTTTTGGATCAACATAAAAATCAATCGGGAATTATTTACTGTTTCTCGCGCAAACAAGTTGATAATTTACATGAAGAATTATCTGAACTTGGCTATTCTACAAAACCGTATCACGCCGGTTTATCGGATGAAGAAAGAAACACAAATCAAGACTTATTTACAAAAGATGAAGTCCAAATAATCGTTGCTACTATTGCTTTTGGGATGGGGATAAATAAATCAAACGTTCGATTTGTAATTCATCATGACCTGCCTAAAAATCTTGAGTCGTATTATCAGGAAATTGGCAGGTCAGGGCGCGATGGTGTTCGGGCTGATTGTCTGTTGTTGTTTAGTTATGCCGACATTTCTAAAATAAATTATTTCATAGATCAAAAAGAAGATGAGCGCGAAAGACAATCTGCTAAAACTCATCTTGATGCAATGATAAAATACTCTGAAACGGAAATCTGCAGACGTAATCTCTTGATAAATTATTTTGGCGAAAGCTACAGCGACTCTTATTGTGGAATGTGTGATAATTGCCTTGAAGAGGAAAGTGAAAATCAAAATGTTGACGCTACTATTTATTCACAAAAATTTTTATCGGCGGTGAAAAGAACTGGTGAAGTGTTTGGACTAAATTATATCACCGATGTCCTGCTTGGAATTGAAACAGACAGAATACTAAGTAACAATCACCATAAGCTAAGCCTCTTTGGTATTGGCAAGGAGTTGAAGAAAAAGCAATGGCAGATGCTTGCTCATCAATTAATAAGGAAGGGAATAATTTTAAGAGACAATGAGTTTGGCAGTCTAAAATTATTACCTTCTTCAAACGACGTTTTATTTAAAAATAAAAAAGTCTTTGCACTTGTTAAAGAACCAGAAATCAAGACGACAAAAATTATAAGAGGTGAAGATAGTTACGATGCCGAGTTATTCGAGTTACTGCGTAATAAAAGAAAGGAAATTGCTAGCGAAAGAGGTGTTCCGCCCTATGTTGTTTTCGCCGATAGTGTACTGATTCAAATGGCAAAAAATTATCCGCAGAACGAAAGCGATTTATTAAGAATCAGCGGGGTTGGAATTAGAAAATTGGAAAACTTCGGAAATGCTTTTTTATACTTAATCAATAACTATGTTAAAAAAAATAAACTGAGTTTAAATCATGCAATAAATCAACGTAAAGCTAAATCTATTTTACAAAATGAACCGCGCTACAGAACTGTCGGCAAGGCATTTCAAGACGGAAAGTCTCTCGATAAACTGGCAGACGAATACAATGTTCAGGAACAAACAATAATAAATCACATAGTAAGATTTGTAGTAGAGGGTAATAAAGTAAATACGGCAGGATTGCTTTCAAGAATTTCAGTTGATCCATTAAAACAAAAAATTATTTTTGAAGAATTTGAAAAAAACGGTACGCTATCATTAAAAAATATTTTTGAAAAATTTAATGGTGAAATTTCTTATAATGAACTTCATCTTTTAAGACTTGTTTATCTTTGTAATCATAAAAAATAAAACTATATAATTCATCTAAAAGCTTTTAGTTTGAATTAAATATTCAATTGTAAATTATTCACTATAAATTGTTAATCGACATGAACTACCGGCAGGCAAAAAACGGAAAATTAATGATAGATATACTTCCGGATAAGTGCGATTTTTGCGGCTGCTGTGTAGGTGTATGCCCGGAAGATGCAATTGAATTAAAAGAAGCAGAAATATTTATAATCGATCCACGCTGCACGAATTGTTCAAAGTGTGTGTGGAGTTGCCCAATTGAGGTTATTAAATTTAATAAAAATGGTGTGGTGAGTTGATCAGCGAAAACCTGCCTGATCCGCAAGATCTGCTTTCTATCCTTAAAAAAATAAAACGCAGATTACTCTGATTAAGAAGATTAACACAGATAATCAAAATGAAAACAAATTATGATATAATAATTGTCGGCGCCGGACCAGCCGGAAGTATGGCTGCACGGTTTGCTGCTGAACAGGGTGTTTCTGTATTGATGCTTGAGAAAGACCGCGATGTTGGTTATCCAGTTCGCTGCGGCGAGGCTATCAGCAAGGCTGGGGTAGAGGAATTTATTCCAAGCGATGACAAATGGATTGCCGCCAGGATCAGCAAGTTTTCTTTCATCGCCCCTGATGAAACCGAAGTGATTGTTGATTTTGGTGATGCTGGTTACGTTCTCGATCGCAGGATTTTTGACTACGAACTCGCTCGAACTGCCGCCGAAGCAGGTGCACATATTATTACACGCGCTTACGTGAACGGTTTATTGTTTGATAATGGGAAAGTCATTGGAGTGAAATATGAATATCAAGGGGAACAAAAGGAAGTTAAAGCTAAAGTTGTAATTGCCGCTGATGGAGTGGAATCACGTGTTGGTCGCTGGGCTGGATTAAAAACTCATATTGACTTTCGCGATATGGAGAGTGCAGTACAAATTACTGCTGCTAATATTCCTGTTGATCAGAGTACACTTTATTTTTACTTTGGAAAAGATGTTGCACCAAACGGATATTTTTGGATTTTTCCTAAAGGGCATAACAAAGCGAACATAGGTCTTGGTGTTAGTGGATTAATTGGGAAGAAAAAATCTGCGCAATCTTATCTTGATGATTTTATGAACAAGCATTATCCAAACGCTCCTGTGCTTACTTCAATCGCCGGGGGGGTTCCATGTTCTATAACGCTTGACAAAATTTCCGCGCCCGGAATTATGCTTGTTGGAGATGCTGCAAGGCAGGTCAACCCACTCAGCGGCGGTGGTATTGCAAGCGGAATGATCGGCGGAAAAATTGCTGGCACAATTGCCGGAGAAGCTGTAAAGCAAAACAGGCTTGAGTACATTTTAACTTATGATAAAGCCTGGAACGACAGACTTGGCAAACGCCATGAAACTTTTAACAGAATTAAGGAAGGCATATATAATTTTTCTGATGATAAATTTAATAGCATCGCACATTCCATTCTAAAAATTCCAATCGAGAAAAGAACGCTTGGGAAAGTTTTTACAACTTCACTAATGCATAACCCATCCTTGCTTATTGATATTGCAAAAGTGTTTGTTGTGTAGCAATCAAAGCCGATTGACTTTGTAATTATTTTGTTCTACACTTCAACAGAATAATTAACGAGGTAATAATGAAAAGGTTATTCTTTCTTAGCGCTTTATTGTTCTCGACCCAATCTTTCCCGCAATCACAATTATTAAAAGTTGGCAGTGCTGAGCAATTTTCAAATGAAACGATTGAGTATTGGCTGGTATTAACAACTGGCATAGTTAATATCAATGGCAAAGAATATTTTATACGTCAAATTAATTCTCCATGGTCAGATCAGGTTTCCTATTCTAATATTTTTTATGAAAGAATTGAAGGTGATAGTCTTTACTATGTTTTGAATAGCGGGAATGAAGATTCTCTCGTCTTCAATTTTAATTGGGGGGCTGGGAAAATTATTTTGAGGGACACTAGCGGTAATAATATTATTGAAGAACGAATAGATAGTATCAGCAATGGAACTATATACGTTCCGCAGGACACAATTTATTATATCAGTAATTACAGCATCGATATTTCGACAGGTGACACAAGTTATTGGATACCCCCTTATTATGAATACACAAAAAAACTTGGCAGAATTGGACAGGGAATTTTTGTATTTATGAGCGGAGCTAAGATTGATGGAGTTCGATACGGATATGTACTCCCCTACCCGGAAGAAATTACTTTCTCGGCTGATAGTATTTATGTACAAGCCGAGGGGGACTCAGGTTCAATTTATATTGTTAACAACTCAGATTACTATGTAAGTCTTGATTCGATTCGGACAAATTCGATTTATGGATATAATGGAAAATTCTCTATCAGGGGGAAGGAACATTTTTTCTACCTGGTAGGATACTATCCCAATCAATACAGTGATACCCTAACAATTAATATTTCTGCTCACGATTCCATTATTGTTTCATTTTTCGATGTTGATCTTTGCCCAATTTGTGTTAATAGTGTTGAAACTTTTTTCCAGGACACATTACAGTTTGAATTTTCTTTTCATGAATTATATAATTACAACTTTTCTAAATTGATTGACTTTTCAGGACAGGGGCATTTATCGGCAGTAGAGGTGGAGGAAGAGTTACTGTATAATTTTAAATTATTACAAAACTATCCGAATCCTTTTAACCCGAGTACGAAAATAAAATACATAATCCCAACCTTTCCTCAATCCCCTCCTTCGCAAGGAGGGAAAGCGAAGCAGGGGTGGTTTACTGTTTTAAAGGTTTATGATGTTCTTGGAAATGAAGTTGCAACATTGGTTAATGAAGATAAGCAGGCAGGAAGTTATGAAGTTACTTTTGATGCTTCACAATTATCATCCGGGATTTATTTTTACACGTTGAAAGCAGGAACTTTTATTGAGACAAAGAAACTAATTTTGATGAAATAGTGAAAACAATACTGAATTGTTTATATGTTTTAAAAATTTAGATTACAAATCAATATTAGTTAAAATATAAGATAAGAAGGCTTCGTAATTTCTTTCGAAGCCTTCTTCAAAAGTGAGGATAAAACTACTTTATTAATATCATTTTTCTTGTGCTAATAAATTTTCCAGCTTTTAATTGATAGAAATAAATCCCATTACTCAAATTAGCAGCGTCAAAATTTATTGTGTACTCACCGGCACTTTGTTCTTTGTTTACTAACTCTGTAATTAAATTCCCTAGCAGGTCATAAACAACTAAAGTAACATATTCGTTTTTCGGTAACTTGTATTTTATTTGTGTAGTAGGATTAAAAGGATTGGGGAAATTTTGATTCAACCGAAATTCTTTCGGCAAAATTTTGCCCTCTTTTATATCAGTCAAAAGAATTGTTCCCTTCAGCCAAAAATTTGAATCCCAAGGATGATTACTCCAATCACCCCAAATCTCCATTTCAGCATCACTCATTCCATCTTTTCCAAATCGTTCGCCGCCAAGATAACCTGCATTAAAATCACATCCTTGTGCAGAATTAACCATATTCGAATCATACGCGCCAACAAGATAGGTGGAAAAGATAAGTTTAGTCGGAGAGTTTAAATCGAGATTGAGATTTTCCCAGAAGACCCAACCACCCATAAATGTATCACCGACGACAACTTCATTTGTTTGGATTATTGTACCAAGTGAGTCTCTAATATTTAGTTTTAGAGTAACTTCATGCCCTGTACCTGTTCCATTGATAGCTGAATCAAAGGGCGCGGTAAAATAAAATGCAAATGACTCAAGTGTAATTGGTTGATCAATTGTTATACTTTGAGCAACGCCAGATATTCTTTGTGAGCCAGCTCGATTATCTCCGCCATACCAGCCACTTGCGTTTAGCGTATCGAATTTGATTTCGTACGATTGTGAGTAAACAGTCGCTGAAAACATCAAGAATGATAAAATAGAAACAATTATTCTCATTTGTAACCTTTCTTTTATTAATTGATTTTATGATAATTTCCTAAATAACCTCAGAACAATTTCTATGCCTAAGAAAATTTTAAAAATATTTTAATAAGTTCACCCTCTAAAAAGATGATAATATTCAAAATTCGTGCTTTTACCAGATGATAATATCTTATTCCATAATAAAAATTTAGACATCTCGCTGCTGTGAAGATGTTATTCTTACATGAAGAAAAAACCGAAACTCGAATCAAAATATCTTTGGCTCTGATACTAAAAAATCCCTGAGTTTTGAACTCAGGGATTTTGGCGGAGAGACAGGGATTCGAACCCCGGAATGCCAAAGGCATTAACGGTTTTCAAGACCGCCGCATTCAACCACTCTGCCATCTCTCCGTGTTTTTTCTAATTATTTGAATTTTATTATTTAACCGCCTCCCCCATTTAATAAAAATCATTTAATCTACTGCAAATATAAAAATTGTTTATCTTTGGGCAAAAAAAATTATCTACGACCATACAAATATGCCACAAACATTTACTTCATACCTCGATGAGTTCAAACATTTTGCAAAGCTGCTTTCAATGGAAAGTGCAAAAATTATTAAGCAATATTTCCGGACACAAATCAAAGTGGACTCCAAAGAAGATTGCTCGCCTGTTACAATTGCCGATAAAAAAGCCGAGGAAACAATGCGTGAATTAATTTCAAAACACTATCCCGCATTTGGTATTATAGGTGAAGAGTTTGGAATTCATAATCCTGAGGCAGAATATAAATGGATCCTCGACCCAATAGACGGAACAAAAAGTTTTATCTGCGGCGCACTATCTTTTGGAACTTTGATCGCAGTAACTAAAAATGATATCCCAATTTTAGGAGTCATCAATCAACCCATTATAAATGAATTTTTAATTGGAGATAATTATTCAACTAAGCTTAATAATTCAAAAGTAAATGTTAGAAAGTGCGAAAGGCTTGACGAAGCAGTTTTATTAACTACCGATCATCTTAATGTTGCGAAGTATCAGCGAGCTGATAGATTTGAAAATCTTATCAGGCTTGTCAAGCTTTATAGAAATTGGGGAGACTGTTACGGTTATTACTTGGTAGCCACAGGTTTCGCAGATATAATGATTGATCCGATTATGAGCCTCTGGGATACGGCTGCCATTTTACCAATCATTAAGGGGGCTGGAGGAAAAATTACGGATTACAGTGGTAGAGAGCCGCTTAATGGCAACAGCATAATCGCATCTGCACCGGGTATTCATTCTGAAATAATCAAAGTATTGAATGAGGATTAGCTTTGAAATTTAAAAAAGAAATAGAAGCACTATTGAAATTATTCCAGCAAGAAGAGAAATTATTTTTAACTGTTCCGTCCGAAATATTACAACCGTTGAAATAATCCAAAGCAGTAAAAATAAAATAGGTTGTAAATTAAATAAGTGAGTAATATTAGGAACGAAATGATTTATTGCCCCAATCTCATAACTTAATTTTAACGGAGTAAAGATCAGAAGACCGAAAAAGAAAAATATTGTAATAAACGCCAGCTTTTTAATTTTATGATGTGCGTTAAAAAACTCCAACCCCGTCCTTACTGCAAGCAGTACTCCTAAAATCAGGAATAAGGAATAATAGAAATTGAGCATTGAAGGAATTTTCCCAATTACTTTCATTTCAATAAAATTATTTGTCGGGATGGTCTTTGTCTCATCATCTTGCTTAAAATTTATTCTATAAAAAATATTTTTACCTGCTTCCTGCGGCGGTATCATTGCAGAGTAAGTGCCCTTCGAATAAGGCATATTAATTATTTGCAAGTCTTCATTAGTAGTTTTCCATTCTAATATCCCACTTAGATTTTTGTTCTCGGTTTGAACTAAAATTTTTATCTGCTCATTTGCCAGGGTAGTTTTTTCTAATCTATATAGTAGTTCGGAATTTCCGATCGCAATGACTCCAGTCATTGGATAATCACTACTTGTAATTTTTTGTATAAAAAATGAGAGGAATACAATT
The DNA here is from genome assembly GCA_035328465.1 of Ignavibacteriaceae bacterium. GTDB lineage: Bacteria > Bacteroidota > Ignavibacteria > Ignavibacteriales > Ignavibacteriaceae > JADJEI01. The sequence continues at coordinate 26,379 of DAOLIQ010000017.1, forward strand.
ACACCCGCAGAAATCCAAAGTATGATATTTTGTTTAACCAAATTTAAACTCAAATTATTTTTAAATTAAAGATAAATAAATTTAGCGAGAGAGAAGGGAAAGTAATCTCATCCGGATCATACATCCGGATGAGATGTATATTAAAATGAAGTGCCTACTTTAAATCTGAAATTGGCGAAGACGGAAACCGCACCAAATTTACCATCATTATCTTTGGTGAAAATAACAGATGGACCAATAGCAAATGCACTAAAGCCCCAGCTTTCCGCAATCTTTTGAACAAGTATATCCAAGACAAATTGATTCTGCCGAACTGGACTTTTAACCATCGCATCAAACCTAAAATCGAAAGTGCTGCCTGCTAAAGATAATTCTCTGCCTGTAAGTCCTATGTGCGTTTCATTCAGGTATCTTGCCACATAAAATTTAGCCCGCGTTGAACCAAGTAAACTAACCGGATAACGAAATTCCCAGTTAAAATAATCACCTGTTATGATAAGAGATTTATATCCAAGTGTATCACCCCGATGAAAATACTCTTTGTCGAAAGCACCAAGTTTTGTTTCGGTATTTTTATCAGATTTCATATAACTAACCTGGAAAAAATTTCCAAATGGAATAACATAACCTATTTGAAATCCTGCTGTAGCATAAAGATTATTATGAATATTTGTTGTTCTTAAGTCTGTAAAGGCATCAACCCTGCCGAAGCCGCCGCCAAAAAATCCAAGGATGTGGAAATTTGCCTCAATGAAATTAGTCTCAAGAGGACCGGAGTAGGGGGTTCCAAGTCCCATTGAAAGTCCAATATCTTTTTTAATTGGAATGCCAACTCGCTCACCCCCGAATAATTGAATGAACGGATTTATGTATTGCAAGGTAGGAGATATTTGTGATAGTGTGGGGGGATCGAGCACTTTGCTTATCCTTATTTTTTCAATAACTCTTGAAAATACACTACCGAAGTGAATGTCCTCTTCAAGATTTATCTTAAAGGGGTAAGTAATTACCCGTGCACGTGTTTGAGCATCCAAAGCAAGAAAGGGATAAAGAGCCCCTTTTATTGAAATGGTCTGGTTGTTTGCATCACGCAAATCAGCAATGATTTCTGCCTTTGGATCAGGTGGATCAATAAACAATTCAGTCTGAATTTGAATGAAGAGACTATCGTCTAAAGGCTCCATCTGAAAGTAAACTATTGGTTCTTCTTCATCCTGAGCTTGAATTATTGGTGAAGAAAAAACAAACAGGACAGAAACTAACAAGAAAGAATAAATAAGAGAACGCATTTTTTTATCCGTAATTATTTTGAGAAATCTGTGAAATAAAATGAATCGCCAACCTGTACTCTGTCTTTTGATTTCTCATCAACTACTGTAAAAAAGAAATTAACTTTATATCTGCCGTCAGGCTCTCTTAAATTGCCGAATTTATCTAACCAATCGTCAAATTTATTTTCGGTAGATGCTATTTTTAAGGATACATTATAAACTAAATCACCCTTTGAATTTTTTTGCGGCCCGCTAACTGAAATAGGACCGGAATTTGAGACCTTCAATTGTTCAGGTCTTTCATCAATAATAGTAACAGTAAAAACTGTTATCCTCTGCAAATCCTGAACATAAATATCGCTGCCGTTCATCTTTGTTGTAACACGTTCGATTTTTACATCCGGTGGTCGATTGGCAACTACTTTCATTCTTTCTTCCTGACTTCCAAACTTTGCTATCAGTTCAGTTTGGTCAGTTAAATCGAATCTTTTTTCTTGCCCCGGGGGTATAACCACAATCGGGTTACTCATATTTCTCGGGTCGTAAATCTTTGTTTCAACATCACCGGTATTTTTAGCAACATTCCATGTGTGTTGAATAAAAGTTTGTTTAAGCCCGATCGGTAGTTGCGTAAGTTTTTGTTCTTCAACAGGCTTTTCTTCTTCTATTGGAGGTGGGGGAGTTTCAAGCACTTGTTCATTAAATTTTTCTACTTGTTGATTGAGAGCAACTAATTTCTGCCGTAAGGCTTCATTTTCAACAACTACATTTGGATCAATTTGTATGGAAAATTTAATATTCTGCTTTGCTAGTGAATCAAGCAATGTAACTAATGAATCTCTTATTCGCTTATCTACTGTATCTTCTTCCAGTGCTACTCGACGCAAATCAAGATCAGCACCTTTTAGTGCAAGTACTGTAATTACAAAAATGTAAAGTACCTGGTAGATAATGAATTTACTATCTCTGCTTTTTTTAATCATGGTTCATCTTCATTTTATTTTTTAACTACAATAGCTTCAAGATGCTTGAGACTTTGAACTGTCTTCTCATCACTTAAAGAAGTTGAAGCCTGATGAATTGAAGTTGCTACTCCTTTAAGCATTTCAAGCCTTTCGGGGCTGATTGAAGGAGAATTATTAATCTTGTCAACAAGCGAATAAACTGCTGAAAAGTTTTTCATTATAACTTCACTTAATTGAGATGACTGAACTAGCAACTCTTTGTATTTTGAAATATCCTCTATGGAATTAGAACCGGGTTTTAAACCAGATTGTGAACTAAACTGTTTTACTAAAGCACGGGAGTTTTCTATTTGTATTCTTGAAAAATACCTGTCCTTAATATCCTGAACATGATTTACCACATTTTGAAATTTTACTCCCAATTCATCAAGAACCGGCTCAAAAAGTTTGCCGAGTGCGAGTACAATTAAAGCCTTCACTTCAAATGGAACTGATAATCCAAGAAAGACCTCTTCGCCAAATCGAATACTAATCAATAGAATAGCTGCTCCAATAAGCGGTAAGGCTGTTGAAATACTATCTATCACGCTTGTATAAGAATCAATAATTCTATCAATAGTTTGAGATGCGGGTGTTCTAATAATTTCCAGCTTCAGATTACTATACGCCAGATAAGAAAGAAATAAAAAGAGAGCATAAACAACTAATGGTAACCACCAAAAACTATATGGTGAAACCATATTTGGGTCTGGTGTCCAATTTGGGAAGAGTGATTGTGCCATGTTCATGGTTATATTCCCCAAAATTGGTACGTATGAAAGGTCTAAGAAAAAAGAAACTAATAGTGCTATTACAGAGATCATAGCTGGTTTGATGATAAGTGCAAACCTAATATGGTTTACCGCACTTTTTGTGTACTTATCAAGTTCCTCTTCAAGTCCGTTTTTCAGGAAGAAGTCATCTTGATTCGAAGAATTAAGTTCTTCGTCTTTTTGTTTTGTGTTGTCTGCCATCACTAACCTTCGGATTACTAAAAATTATTGTTAATTATATTTGCATTTACGTTAAGAAAAATTCATTTCGGAACTTTCTTGAACAATTATAATGCCACACTTACTAACTGCTAATTGCTTTTCAGATATTTTATCAGTTAAGAATGAATTTAATAAAATTCCTTCAATTAAGCTCAATCCTATTTTGGGGAAAAATAAATCCCAAGCTCATTGATTATTCTATATTTAATTGAAAATATTCTGAAAAGGTATGTAACATCAGAAAAGTGAATTGAAAATTATGAATTTATATTATAAATTCAAACTTAACTTTTACATACCTAAATCCTGGCTTGAGGTGTAATTCGGTAAATTTGAAAGTAATAATTACATATAGTAATGCAAGGCAGCAAATTTTTTAATGAAGAATTTTTATTTGGCTGTGTAATCTTTTTTACATTTTAGCATTTAGAATACAGTAATTTTGGCTGTATCTTTCAAGATATTTTCTTCATATAACAAAGAATAATGATCCGAAACCTCAAACTATACGAAATAAATACAAGAGTGTGGCTCAAACGATTCGGCGAATCGGCAAAACTCTCATCTATTTCAGATAATGTCCTGGACGACTTTCAGTCCAAAGGTCTAAATATTATTTGGTTGATGGGAATTTGGAAAACTTGCCCAGATTTAATTGATAGATGCTGTTACGAACCAGATCTTGTTTCAGCATACAACAATGCTCTTAAAGATTGGAGCAGGAAGGATTTAATCGGCTCACCTTATTCAATTGACTGTTATCAGCCAGAGGCGTCTGTCGCATCCGAAGAAGAATTACTAGTACTAAAAGAAAAATTAAACAAAAGAGGTATCAAACTTTTTCTTGACTTTGTACCAAATCATTTTAGTGCTGAAACAAGATTTTTAAAAACGAATCCTGAAATATTTTTGCAAGCTGATGAGGAAACTTTCATAAAAAATAACTATGGATTTTTCAAGGATGAGGTTTCAAAAAAAATATTTGCTCACGGGCGCGACCCCTTTTTTTCACCATGGACTGATACGGTACAGGTAAACTACTTCAATCCTGCTACCCGAAAATTTATGATTGATACACTGCTGAAAGTATCTGAACTTTGCGACGGAGTCCGTTGTGATATGGCTATGCTCGTGCTTAATAATGTTTTTTACAATACCTGGGCAGGAATTTTAAATAAGACTAATTACAACAAACCCGAAAATGAATTTTGGTCTGATGCTATTAGATCTATTAAAGTTAAAAGACCCGATTTCATTTTTCTTGCAGAAGCCTATTGGGATCTTGAATGGAATTTACAGCAAACTGGCTTCGATTATATCTACGACAAAAGATTACTCGATAGACTTTCTGTCAATGATGTTGCAGGAATCAAAGCTCATCTTACTGCCGAAAAAGATTATCAATTAAAATTAGTACGATATATTGAAAATCATGACGAGCCAAGAGCTGTGTCAAAATTTGGTGTTCAAAAATCATTGGCAGCGGCGGCCATAATTAGTACTATCCCCGGAATGAAATTTTATCACGATGGCCAATTCGAAGGGAAAAAGATTAAACTTCCGGTTCAACTCGGTCGTGAATCAAAAGAAAAATTTAATCTTACAGTTCAAAATTTTTATACAAAAATACTTGAGATTACAAAGCACCCTATTTTTAATGAAGGCGACTGGGAACAACTTGAGCCCATTTCTGCAGGAGGGGATAATCAATCATTTCAGAATATGTGTTCCTGGCGATGGACACTTGGCACTGAAGAAAGAATAATTGTTGTGAATTATTCAGAATCAACCTCTCAATGCAGACTCAAAATTCAAATGCGAAGTTTTGCGCCTAAAATAATTTTAATTGATTTATTAACTGAAGAGATTTATAAAAGATCACCTGAGGAAATAAAATCTATTGGTTTATTTATAGAGCTTAAAGCTTATAACATGCATATTTTCACTTCGATTAGTTGAATTATTTTTTCAAACCCCTAATCAATCAAATGAAAAATATATTCGTAATTATTCCTGCATATAACGAAGAAAAGTCTATCGGGCTTGTTGTTCGCGAAATACCAAAGCACATTGTAAGTGAAATTATTGTTGTCAATAATAATTCAACCGATGCGACCGATGAGCAGGCTAAACTTGCCGGGGCAAAAGTTCTTTTCGAGTCGTACCGGGGTTATGGCGCAGCTTGTTTAAAAGGAATTGAATATCTAAAAAATAAAAATTGTGATATTGTAGTTTTCATGGATGGCGACTTGAGCGATTACCCTGAAGAGTTAAACCTTTTGATTAACCCTATCCTTCAAAATAATTTTGATTTTGTAGTTGGAAGCAGAATATTAGGCAAGAGAGAGAAAGGATCTCTGCCCTTTCAATCGCGCTTCGGCTCTGTTGTTGCTGGACTTCTTATAAATCTATTCTGGAAAATCAAGTACACTGATCTTGGCCCGTTCAGAGCAATAAAGTTTGAGAAACTTCTTCAGCTTAATATGAATGACAAATGGTACGGCTGGACAGTGCAAATGCAGGTTCGTGCTGCAAAACAAAAGTTGAAGATAATCGAAGTCCCTGTCAGTTACAGAAAACGAATTGGTAAATCAAAAGTCACAGGTACATTTAAAGGAACTATAATGGCAAGCATTATTATTCTCAAAACAATTTTTAAAGAATTTATTATACATTAAAATATGAAGTACTCATTGATTGTGCCGTGCTTGAACGAAGCTAAATTTATTACAGAGTGTTTACGAAGCATCCGAAAAAGTTTTAACAATGACGAAATTATTATAGTTGATGGCGGAAGCACTGACCAAACTCTCGAACTTGCTTGTCATTTCAATGTTAGAATAATTAAATCAACCAAAGGCAGGGGCATACAAATGAGTGCCGGTGCTGAAAAAGCATGTGGCGATGTTCTAATTTTTGTTCACGCAGATACTTTTATTCCTGAGAATGCTAAACAGCTAATTGAAAATGAATTTACGAGCCCGAATATCAAAATTGCAACTTTCAGATTGGGTTTTGATGCAGACCACAAAATATTAAATTTCTATTCGATGTTTTCTAATTATGACTCAATGTTTACTAAGTTCGGCGATCAGTGCATTATAATCAGAAAAAGTTTTTATGAGGAGCTTGGTGGTTTCCCTAACTGGAGTATTTTTGAAGACGTTCAATTATTGAGCAAAGCTAGGAAGAAATTAAAAATAAAGACACTCGACGCTGCAGTAGTTACCTCTGCCAGAAAATTTCTCCTTGGTGGAATTGCCCGTACGCAAATTCAAAATGCGTTTCTATTTTTACAGTATTTTCTTGGAATGGATCAAACTAAAATTGCACAAAGTTATTACTCAATGAATATCAAGAAGAAAAATGCAATTATAATTTTCGCTAAGTACCCTAAACACGGAAATGTGAAAACCCGTCTTGCTAAAACACTTGGTGAGAATGTTGCAACAAAATTTTATATTAGCTGTGCCTCACACGTTTTCAAAGAATCGCTAAAATTAAGAAGGACGGTTGTACCTTTCCTTTTCTATCCGGATCAAGAAAAATCTGATGAGTTAAAAAAATGGGCAGGCGGGAAATTTATTTATAAAATTCAGATTGGCACTGATCTCGGACAAAGAATGTCAAACGCTTTCGCCGAAGTTTTTAAAAATAATTTCGAGAAAGTATTAATTATCGGCACTGATATCCCAGATATATCATCCACTTTAATAAATCAAGCATTCTTTGAATTAGAGAAAAACGATATCGTTGTAGGACCTTCAACTGACGGTGGGTATTATTTGTTAGGGATAAAAAAATTTCACCCAGATTTATTTAATAATATTCCATGGAGCTCAGAGGAAGTGTTAAATAAAACTTTGAATATTATTAATCAGCAGGATTTAAAGTTTAGTTTACTTCCTAAGCTAATGGACATTGACACTGAAGAAGACTTAAAGATCTGGTACTCAAAAATGAATATTAATAACCCTCATCCGGTAAAAGAATTTATCAGATTAACTATACAACAGGCAAATTAATTGAAACTAAAAATATTTAAAAAATCATTGATGATCGTTTTCTGCGTTTTGGCTTTTAATTTAAATGCTCAATATCCTTCCGACAATTTGCACAAAGAATTTACGAAGGTACTTGGATTAAATGTTAAAAATGGGAAAGTCAATTATAAAAATCTTTGTGCTGATAAACGCTTTGAATCGTATTTGCAGCTGCTTTCATCAACTAACCCATCTTTATTAAAAAGCGATAATGAAAAACTTGCGTTCTGGATAAATGCCTATAATGCTTTCACACTAAAAATCGTTTGTGATAATTATCCGGTTGAAAGTATAGTTGATATTGGCAGCGGCGGGTTGGTAGTTGGACACGTGCTTGGCACAACGGTTTGGGATAAAGAATTTATTACCATAAACAAAAAGAAATATTCTCTAAATGATATAGAGCATAAAATAATCCGGGAGAAATTTAAAGAACCGCGAATACATTTTGCGCTTGTGTGTGCGTCTATTAGCTGCCCGCCTTTGCGCAATGAAGCATTTACAGCTGAAAACCTTGATGAACAGTTGAATGATCAGGCAAAAAATTTCCTCAATGATAGCTCCAAAAATGTTTTTGATCTAAAAAACCGCGAGGCAAAAATTTCTAAAGTATTGGATTGGTACGGAGCTGACTTTGCAAGCAATGATGAAGAATTACTCAAGTACCTTTCCAAATATCTTCCCCCAAAAATAGCAGACGATTTGAAAAACTATTCAGGGAAATGGAAAATTGACTATCTTGATTATAATTGGAATCTTAATGAAATTAAATAAGTAAGTAAAAAAATATTAAATAACTGAAAGAATAAATGGCACAAAAAAAATCTATAAAAAGCGATAAGCCAATCGGCAAGAAATCACTTGAGAAGAAACCCCTCCTCGATGCTAAACAAAAGAATAGGATATGGACAATTGTAATCCTCGTAATTCTTTTAATCTTTTTTATAATCAATAATACAAAAGATGAACCCGAACAGGGACCTTATCCGCCGAACTTTTCGCCGACACAAATAAACAATAATCAATAATGGAGTTTTAATGAAATATATTTCTGTTCTTATAATTTTATTTCTATTTTCTTTTAACGCACTTGGCTGCAATACAAAAAATGAATCCCCCGAATCTAAATTGAGCGATTCTTCTTTAACACCAGGGGATAAAAAAGCTTCAAATTTTACTTTGAAAAGTACTGATGGAAAAGAAATCAAATTATCGGATTACAAAGGGAAAATAGTAATATTAGATTTTTGGGCAACCTGGTGCGGGCCATGCCGCAGAGGCGTTCCTGAGCTTATCTCAATTCAAAAAGAGTTTAAAGATGATGTGGTTATCATTGGCATTTCTTTAGATGCTGAATCAACCAAAGATGATATTAAACCATTCATGAAAGAGATGGGGATTAATTATCCAATTGTTTACGGCGATGATAAAGTTGTAACGGATTTTGGCGGTATTGAGGCTATTCCAACATCTTTTGTGATTGATCGGCAGGGCAATATAGTTGATCAACACGTCGGCTTGGTCTCAAAAGATGTTTTTACAAATAAAATAAAAGAGTTAAAAAAATAATTTTTCTATTGATCTTATTTCAAAATAAAAATCCCGGCATTAACCGGGATTTTTTATTAACTATTTTTTTTAGAGATCAGAGTCCTTCTCTCAAAAACTTTGGCTGTTCGAGAGTAAGGATGAGAGAAATTCTGTGTGTATCGGGTAATCTTTCAATTTCAGACGAACTGAAACGGGCGAATGAATAGTCAAGATTCAACTTCGGAAGTTTAACACCCGCACCAACTGTAAATTGTTTTACATCATTATAACCTGCTCGAATAAAAACAAGGTTGCCGTAATTGTATTCGAATCCTGTGTGAGTATCAAAACTAACCGGGCCAATATTAAAGTAGGAGGCGAATTGTCTGTTTTCAAATCTTACATCAAAATCAACGGCGGGAGTTAATCTTCCCCAAAGAATGTCCAAACCGTAAGCAGCACCTAATTTAAGAGTAGGACTCACAAGTTCATTCCTACCAGTGCTCCACGAAACAAGGGTGGTGGTAGCATCCTGAAGATTTGCACCAAGCCAGAGATTTTCCATCGGAGTGTAAAGTGCGCCAATGTCAAAACCAATTCCATTTGCCGTAAACTCGGCAATATTTCTACGGATCACTTTTATGTTAGCACCCCAATAAAAATCTTCGGAATGACGTTTTGCAAAAGTCAAATAGAATGCCCAATCCTGATTGCTGAATTCAGTTATGGCTCCGTAATCTAATCTATCGTCGCGAATATCAGTTATACCGTCGCCGTTTGCATCGTATAAAGCACTTCGGGTGTCAGGTATTCCATCTACACCAAGCCGCATAACACTTAATCCAAAACTCATGTCGGTTCCAAAAGGAATAGCAACAGCACCGTAATCATAATTAACCAAATCACCAAACTGCTCAGCATGCATTAAAGATATTTGAGGGTAATTAAGATGAGCTAAGCCTGCTGGGTTGTAATAACCGGATGTAACATCGTTGGCAAATGCTGTAAATGCCCCACCCATACCAAGCGCTCTTCCACCAACTCCAATTGCCATAAATTCACCAGCATACTTGGCAATTACAGTTTGAGCATTTAGTTGAGTTAAAGAAAAGAGTAAAACTGTTGATGCAAAAATCTTTTTGAACATTGAACAAACTCCCGTTAAATATCAAAATTGATTATTTCTGATGCCAAAATTGGCAAATAGATTTTCAAAGTCAAGGCTAAATTTTCTTGATTAAAAATTAAATTGATGACGGTCTTGAGAATAATTGAGTGAGTTTTTAGAACAGCAGAATTATGCCTTATGTCATTCCGAACTCATTTCGGAATTTTAAGTAATAAAAATTTTAGATACTGAAACAACCCGTTAGCTAAGGTACAGCATGACAATAGCGTAAGGAGATTTATTAAGTTTTATTGAGAATTTTCAATTTCACTAATCCTCTTTAGTAGCTTACCGCTGTCAAAATCACCATAAGCATAAAGCTCATCCTGAATAAAAAGGGCTGGTGCGATAAAAATACCCTTTTGTTTGACCCGGTTTATGTGATCAACGTGATATGAAATGTTAGAATTCTGATTTGCAATGTTCCTGATTTTTTTTTCGACCTTTTCACAGGAAGTGCAATTTTCGGTAACAAAAAGAGTAAGTGTCATTTTTTTAAGAACAAATATAAAACAGGCACCTCAACCTCTTTTGTCGTCTTCAAGACAGAAAGGTGACTATTTTAGTAATTCTTTTAATTTGTCCGGCTTCTTGATTACTAATTTTTTTCTGTCAAAATCTATTATGTGATTATCCCTTAATTCTGTCAATACTGCATTCACAGTTTGCCTTGAACACGCAGTCAATTCGGCTATATCCTGATGTTTAAGGAATGGCTTAACGAAAAATTCATCCCCAACTTTCTTACCCTGCTCTTCAGATAGTTTTATCAGGAACGAAACAATCCTTTGATTAGCATCTTTAAAAATTAACTCTTCTATTCTCTCAGAATATTTTTTTAGTCTTAGCCCAATTAACCTCGTAAGTTTTAGATTAAGCTCAGGATTTTTTTCTACAAACTGTTTGAATTCTTCTTTGTTGATTGCACAAACGGTGCAATTATCCATCGCGATAGCAAAATCTGTTCTTTGACCTTCATCTATGAAAGCAAGCTCACCAAAAACCTCACCCATGTTGACTAAACCCAATATCATTTCTTTACCATCACTTGAGCTTCGAGTTAATTTTACTCTGCCTTGCTTTAAAAAGAATATTGAGTTCGATGGCTCCTTAGCGAAATATATTGGCTGGTTTTTCGGGAATTCATGCATGGAAGATATTTGCCCCAATTCCATCATGCTATTTTCTTTTAATTCCTTGAAAATGTTAAAGTTTTCCAGGTACCATAGTTTTGTTTTCTCTGCCATAGCTTCACTCAATTATGATGAATATTTGATTAGTTGCTGTTAGACACAAGCCAAATTAGATATTTATGAGGAAAATAAAAAGAAAAAATATTATTGAATTACTACTCCTTATTGAGCTTTCATTTTATTAACCTTAGAATCTGTCAGTTACACGACATTTTTTTTGCATAAAATCCGCTAAAATTGCATCGTAAAAAAAGAACAAGCATAATCATTTGAGATACATTGCACATTACTTTGTGAAGCACCCTCTCACTTCACTAAGTCTAAGCCCTCTAATTTTTTAGAGGGCTTTTTTATTTTAATTTTCTTTTCAAACTGAATCAAACATAATTAGTTTTGCATAAAAGAAAGTTATCCTTTAGTAAATAATGCATTCTAAATATATTTCCGTCAATTTATATTTGTTTTTTTTTATATGCTTAACCAGCCTTCAGGCGCAGGAACAAATGCAATTTAAATCACCAACATTGATTCCAATTCCCACTAATTATTATTACATAGACGCTGAGTTCAAATTCAACGATAGTACAGCTATCTTAATTGAAAAATCTGATCAGGAATCTTTCTTAATTGCTTCCTACCTTTCAGAAAAAATCTCAAAGTCAACCGGCAAAAGTTTGGCCCTCATCGATAAAGAACAATCAGATGGACAAAATAATTTTATAGCATTGCTAATTGATAATTCCAAAAGTAATCTTGGTGATGAAGGCTATGAATTAAATGTATCAAATAACGCTGTCTCTTTGTTGGCGTATAAACCAGCCGGATTATTCCGAGGTATTCAAACAATCAGACAATTACTCCCGCCTGAGATTGAAAAACTAAATGGTTGTGAAACTCAAAATCTTTCATTGCCCGGTATTAATATTTTAGATAAACCAAAATTTCCATGGCGCGGGATGCTGCTTGATTGCTGCCGTCATTTTATGGATAAAGAATTTGTTAAGCGATATATAGATTTATTAGCCTATCATAAAATGAATGTCCTTCATTGGCACTTGACTGAAGATCAAGGATGGAGGATTGAGATAAAAAAATATCCGAAGCTGACAGAAGTTGGCGCATGGCGAAAAAATGACAATGGGAGTCTTTACGGCGGTTATTATACTCAGGAAGATATTCGTGATGTGGTTGAATATGCTAAATCAAGATATATAACTATCGTTCCCGAAATTGAGATGCCCGGTCACTCTATGGCTGCTATCACGGGTTATCCTGAATTATCCTGTACCGGTGGTCCGTTTGATGTTGCTTCAACGTGGGGGGTTTTTAAAGATGTCTATTGTGCAGGTAACGACAGCACATTTACTTTTCTTGAAAATGTTTTAACCGAGGTGATTGATCTTTTCCCCGGAACATATATTCACATCGGAGGCGATGAGGTTCCAAAAGATAGATGGAGCAATTGTGAGAAGTGTCAAAGTAGAATTGAAGTCGAAGGGCTTAGTGATGAAGCTGAGCTTCAAAGTTATTTTATTAAACGAATAGAAAAATTTCTCTCGTCAAAAGGTAAAAGATTAGTTGGCTGGGACGAAATACTTGAAGGCGGGCTGCCACCTGAAGCCACAGTTCAATCATGGAGAGGCATGGAAGGGGCAATTACCGCAGTGCGTTCCGGTCATGATGCAATAGTTTCGCCGACAAGTCACGCTTATTTCGATTATGACCTTGCTACAACTGATCTTGAAAAGGTTTACTCATTTAATCCAATCCCCCCCATGTTAACTGCCGAAGAGCAAAAACATATTCTCGGCGGCGAATGTAATATGTGGACAGAACGAGCTCCGCAGGAAAAAATAGACAGCAAAGTATTTCCTAGAATTTTAGCTATGGCTGAAGTATTGTGGACTGCCGATCCTGATCGAAACTTTGATGAATTTTTCCAACGGGTTTATTTACATTATAAAAGATTGGATCTATTAGGTGTTAAATTCGGCAGCGAAAGCAGTCCGTTAAAAGTATCTTCTAATTTTAATCCCAACGATCGTTCCATGAACGCTGATATTATATCTAAGGACAGCTCATTAAAAATTTATTATTCTATTGATGGCTCGAATCATTTTGATCTCTCTAATGTCTATTCGAATACTTTAAAGTTTTTTGGCAATACTAAGCTAAAATGCAAAGCATTTAAAAATGGGATTCGTTATGGGGAAACGGTTGAGAAAGAATTCATTTTTCATCGGGCATTAGGCTTGAAACCTTCGTTAACATTTAATTGCAGCGATCAATATAATGCTGGTGGCGATTTCGCTTTAACCGATGGTGTAAAAGGTTCACTAAATTTCAGAGACGGTTTATGGCAGGGCTTTGAAGGTGATGACTTCGAAGCAGTTCTCGATTTAAAAGAACTTCAAATTTTAAATGAACTATCTATCGGTTTTATTCAAGATGTAAGTTCGTGGATATTTTTCCCTTTGAATGTGGAATTTTATTCTTCTCAGGATGGAGCTGATTTTGAACTAATAAAATCATTTAAATCAGAAGTAACTAAAAACCCTGATGTACAGATAAAAAATTTTGCCGCACAGTTTGAGCATTTATTATCACGGTATATTAAAATAAAAGCAAAAAATATTGGCACGTGTCCCGACTGGCATTATGGTGCCGGCGGCAAAGCATGGATATTTGCAGATGAAATTATCATTAAATAATCGAAAGTCATTTTATGAAAAGAAGAAATTTTGTTAAAGCTGCTTCAGTTAGTTTGGGCTCTGCACTGCTGACTAAAAATTCTATTGCAAAATCGTTAAACACTTTTGGTCAAATCAATAGGACTACTAAGCCAATTGTTATATCGAGCGGAAATGGTTTACGTGCTACCGAAAAAGCAATGGAGTTGATTCTAAAAGGTGAAGATGCTCTTGATGCCTGCATTGCCGGAGTAAATATTATTGAAGATGATCCGAATGATCACTCGGTTGGTTACGGTGGAATTCCAAACGAGGAGGGTGTGGTTGAACTTGATGCCTGCTGTATGCACGGACCGACTCATAATGCAGGTGGAGTTGCGAGTATTCAAAATATTAAAAATCCATCTAAGGTTGCAAAGCTTGTGATGGAAAGAACCGATCATGTTTTAATCGTTGGGGAGGGTGCGTTAATATTTGCAAAGGCGCATGGCTTCAAGGAAGAAAATCTTTTAACAGAAGAAGCGAGAGAAATTTGGTTGTACTGGAAAGAATCTTTAAGCAAAAATGATGATTGGTTTACTCCCGATGATAAAGATGTACCTGAATCAGTTAAAAAATATTTTGGAATTACAGGAACTATCTCCTGTCTCGGTATTGATTTGAATGGGAATATTTCCGGCGTAACTACAACAAGCGGGCTTTCGTTTAAAATTCCGGGTCGGGTTGGCGACAGCCCCATTATCGGTGCGGGGCTTTATGTTGATAATGAAGTTGGAGCTTGCGGCTCAACTGGGCGGGGGGAAGAAAATCTGAAAAATCTATCCTGCTTTTTAGTCGTTGAAAAAATGCGCGAGGGTCTTTCGCCTGCCGAAGCGTGCATCGAAGTTTTAAAGCGCGTTGATCATAATGCAAAGATGCCTTCGCTGCGTAATGAAAAAGGACTGCCAAATTTCGGACTGACTTTCTATGCTATAAATAAGAATGGCGAGTTCGGTGCTGCTTCTATGTTTGGACCACTCAAGTTTTCGATAAATGAAAACGGCAATAACAGACTTGAAGAAGCGAAGTATTTGTATGGCTGGTAAATATAATCTTAACTAAAATATGAATCGTTTTTTATATCATATCTAAAAATCTACATTGTAGTTAATAATTCTCCTCAAAGACGTAGGAGCTCCTGCAAAGAGTGGATGATTATTTTCAGAAGTTAGTAATTGTTATAGATTCTACGTTGTTATTCAATTCCAACTTCAGCTATTACCGGGAAATGATCTGAGGGATATTTGCCGTCAAAGGTTTCGGAAATTACTCCGTGTTCTTTCACCTTCACTTTGTCATTAACAAATATGAAATCAATTTTATTGCCCGGCTGAATATCATTTCCAAAACCATTAAAAGTTATATGCGAGCCGTAGTGAATATTGCTGTTCACTGCTTCGGCATCATTCAGATAAAATCTTTTTTCAGCATCTAAGCCGTTGGTCAAAATTGAATAGGGTGGGGAACCTTTTTGGGTATTAAAATCGCCGGTAAGAATTGCGGGGTTATCGCCTGCAATTACTTTTATCTTTTTAAGGATTAGTTCTGCACTATTGAGGCGTGCCGTTTCACCAATATGGTCGAAATGAGTATTGAATACAAAAAACTTCTTTTCAGTATTTTGAAAAGTAAATTCAGCCCAGGTTACAACTCTTTTAAATGCTGCATCCCAGCCAATTGAGACAGAGTCGGGTGTTTCTGAAAGCCAGAAAGTTGAAGTGTGAACAAGCTTAAATTTTTCTGTGTTAAAAAATATCGGCGAATATTCCCCTCCTTCTCTGCCGTCTTCTCTGCCAACCCCAACCCAGTCATATTTTGGAAAGGAATTATTTATATCCGCAATCTGCGAATGAAGCGCTTCCTGTAGTCCGAAGATATCGGCTTTGTTAAATCTTATAACCTCTGCAACTAAATCTTTCCGCGAGTTCCAGGAATTATTTGCTTCATCATCAGGGCTGCCTGCGAAGCGGATATTGTAAGTCATCACTCTTAACTCAGCATTATTCTGAGCTGATAGGGATGAAGCCAGAAAAAGAAAACAAATCAACAATAAATAATTTTTCATAAACTTTACTCACTCTCTTATTATTTTGAATTGAAAATAATAAAAATAAAATTGACATATGAATTCAATTAATATTAAAAAACTTAAAAGTAACCTTCCTAAACAACCGGGAGTTTTGGGCAAAGAAGAATACTTCAACTCCGCAGTCTTAATTGCAATAGTAAAAATTAATGGCAAAGATAATTTCCTTTTTGAGAAACGCGCTGCTAACATCAGGCAAGGTGGAGAGATTTGTTTTCCCGGCGGAGAAATTGATTGCGAAGTAGATAAAAACTCTATAGATGCAGCGTTAAGGGAAACTAAAGAAGAACTTGGCATCCCTCTAAAAAAAATTGAGGTTATCGGTTTAATGAATACTTTTGTCGGCCCAATGGGAGTTACTGTTGATCCTGTAATCGGGTTATTAAATATTGATTCAACAAAAGAAATTATGATTGATGATAAAGAGGTGGAGGTTGTATTTACTCTGCCGATTGATTTTTTCATCAAACACAAACCTGAAGAATACAAACTAAAGATGGAAATACAGCCGTCTTATGTTAATGATGCAGGCAAGAATATTATCCTCCTTCCTGCTGAAGAACTTGGGCTGCCGGTTAGATACTCTAAACCATGGAAAGCCAAAGTGCATACAGTCCTCGCTTACCGAACAGAGTTTGGAACAATTTGGGGTATTACTGCTAAGTTGATTTACGAATTTATTAAACTTATTTAATTCCCGCGTCCGGTCAGGCAGGAATCATCGAGTGGGAAAAACCATTTGGATTCAGATTACTAATTATCAGTAGCCTTAAAGGTTTATTAAATGAATGAAGTAAAAATTTGAAAACAATACATTTATAGTTATTTTAGAATCATAAAAAATGTGCTCCTCAAACGTAATCATAATATTCACTTTTAAAAACGAAAATAAAATTTGGAAGATTTTCTTATGAAAATTATACGGTATTCAGTAAAGATAATTATTCTAACAGTAATTATTTTATGTTCGACAACTTACTCCCAAACAGAACAGCAAATACAACAAAAACTTGATCAGTATAACATTCAATCCGAAGCGGATATTCAGGCAGAATTAGCAAAACGCGGCATGACGGAAGATGACGCAAGACGATTTGCTTCTCTTTACGGCATTGATTACGATCAGTTCATTCAACAGTATATTGTAAATTCGCAGCAGCAGGTGCCGGTTCCACCACCCCAAGCACCGCAGGTTAATCAGCAGCCACAACAGCAGAATCCGGTGGACAACACTCCTCCTCAAGTTCAGCAGGAAAATCAGAATCCTCCTCCACAGGTGGTTAATACAAACCCTACAGAAGTAAAAGCACCGACTAATGAACAAGGACTTGAATATTTCGGCTACAAAATTTTCCAAACAATTCCGGCAAGTTTTGAACCATCAAATGTTGGAACAATTGATCCGGGCTATTTGATTAGTCCGAATGATGAAATAAAACTTTCAATATGGGGGGATGTAGAATTTCAATATCAACTTAAAGTTGATCCGCAGGGAAATATTTTTATCCCGACTGCAGGACAAGTATTTGTGCTTGGAGTTCCTTATTCCGAATTAAAAAACAAATTAACAGCTTACCTTTCTCAATTTTACGAAGGCTTGGCGTCAACACCGCCTACAGTATTTCTTGATATACAATTATCAAGCTTATCACCTCTGCGAATTTTTGCTTTAGGTGAAGTTCCAAAGCCGGGGGGATATAACATAAGCAGTTTTGCAACTGTATTTAATACCCTTTACAGTATTGGCGGACCTCTTGTTTCAGGCAGCTTGCGTGAAATTCGAGTTGTTCGTAATAACAAAGTAATTTCAAAAATTGATCTCTACGATTACCTCCTGAAAGGTCAGTTAATCGGTGATACCAGACTTCAGAATAATGATATCGTTTTCATCCCGCCGCGGCAAAAAACAATTTCGATAACAGGCGAAGTAATGCGATCAGCAGTTTATGAATTAAAATCCGGCGAGGGGCTAAAAGACCTTGTCAATTTTGCCGGCGGATTAAAAATTACTGCTTACACCGGCAGAGTCCAGATTAAAAGAATAAAGCCGTTCGATCAAAGACAACAATTCTCACTTGAACGTGAGGTTATCGATGTTGATTATTCAAAAATTATGAGCGGCGGCAGTGATTTTGAATTATTTGATGGAGACGAAGTAACAGTCTATCCAATTCTTGCACAATTGGAAAACTTTGTTCAATTATCAGGTGCTGTTTATCGCCCCGGTACATTTGAATATAGAAAAGGGCTCAGAATTTCCGACTTGATTACAGAAGCTTATGGTTTACTACCCGAAGCTTTTCAGGGTAAGATTGATGTGACAAGAGAACGTAAAGATAAAACGCAAGAGTTTCTGTCTTTGGATCTAAGAGCTGCTTTAACCGGCGATCCAAATAATAATATTTTCCTCCAGCCAAAAGACTCACTAAGAGTGTATTCAATATACGATTTGGAATCCCCTCAAAATGTTTCAATTAATGGATATGTAAAAACACCAATAACTATCCCTTATGCTGATAGTCTAACAGTATTTGATATGATTTTTAGAGCAGGTGGTTTGCAAGATCCTATTTTTAAGGGTAGGGCTTATACTGTCAGAGGCGATCTAATTCGAATTAACCCGGATGCATTAACCACATCAATAATTCCATTTGATCTTGAAAAAGTCCTGATGGGTAAAGGTGATAATCTTCCCCTTAAACCAGGCGATAAGATCAGTATTTATAGATTAGATGTGGAAAAGAATGTTGACGAAGTAGTTACTATTGGCGGAGAAGTAAAAAACCCGGGGAAATATCCACTTAATAAAAATATGACGCCAATGGATTTAATTCTGCAAGCAGGCGGATTCATTGATGGCTCGCTTAGATCTGAAGTTTATGTAAATCGAATTCTTCCCGAAGGCTACCCGGGTGAAAAGCTAAGTGAAAGTTTCACGGTACCGCTTCCCAAATCCTTCGACCCTAAAGACTATAATGATGAAAATAAATTTTATTTGAAGGATAAAGATATTGTTCTTGTTAGAAAAAATTCCGAGTATGAGCCTCAGAAAACTATAAAGATTTTCGGTGAAGTAAAATATCCCGGCGCCTATATTCTTAAAAATAAAAATGAAACAGTGGCAGATCTCATTCATGAAGCTGGAGGGGTGACATCAGAAGCATTTTTATATGGAGCTTACTATTCCAGAAACAATCAAAGATTGATAGTAAATTTAGATGCATTAATCAATGACGAGAATGAAGACGAAAATATTAATCTTCTTTCAAATGATAGCTTGTTCATTCCTAAAACACCTAACACAGTTTTGGTAACCGGCGAAGTTAATAATCCCGGGTTGTTCAAATTTGTAGACGGCGAATCTGTTTACGATTATATTGAAAAAGCCGGCGGTTTAACTAACAATGCAGATTATGCTCTTTATTCCCAACCAAATGGTGAAACTATTAGAGTTGACTTTGGACTATTCCAAGGCGACCCCGGTGTTTATGACGGATCAATAATCAGGGTAACAAATCTACCTCCACCACCCCCAAGTGAAGGGGTTGATGTGGGAAAATTGATTACTGATATATTTGCAATAGTAGCAAGTGTTTTAACTATTATTGTGCTAGCAACAAAGCTATAAATAACCGATTAATTATTAAACCAATAAAGAATGAATAAAGATAACAACGAATTAGAAAAAACTGGCGAATCGCCTAAGGATAACAATAAAAGGATAGATTCTTTAATTGATAATTTAATACCCTATTTAAAGATACTCTATCTCCGCAAAAAATTCATACTTCTATCTGAAGGAATAATTGCCATTGCCTCATTCATAATTCTTTGGTTCGTTATTCCATCGACTTATGAAGTTACAGTAACGGTGCTTCCTGAAACAATGACTTCATCAACATTAAGTGCACTAAGTGGTCTTGCTTCATCAGTTGGAGTGAATCTTAACACCGGGGGTGCCACAACAATCTATTCTAATTTAGTTTTAAGTGAGGCTGTTTTAGAGCCTGTTATCTTAGATAAGTACAGAATTCCCGGAGAAAAAGATTCAGCTAACCTAATAGATATTTTTGAGATCGAACCAGTAGAGGATTACCCTCCCCCAACTCAAAAAAGACTTCAATTTATTTCTTGTTATGAGTTGCTGGCTGAAAAAGGAGGGATCGTTCCTGAAATGGATGCTGCAACAGGTGCTCTATCTATCCTGGTTACAATGCCTGCACCAAAACTTGCTGCCGAAGTAGCTAACAATTTACTTATTTCTTTGGATGATTATATGAAGAATAAGCGACAGTCAAGTGCAAAAAACTCCCGGATTTATCTTGAGGGCAGGGTTTCCGCTTTACTTGATTCATTAACTCAAGCAGAAAATAAATTGAAAAGGTTTAATGAGCAAAACAGAATGATTGCTCAATCTCCTCAATTGCTTCTCGAACAATCTCGTTTACAAAGAAATGTACAAGTTTATAATACTACGTATTCAACTTTAAGATCATCTCTGGAAGCGGCAAAATTGGAAGAAGTTAAAGATGTACCAGTTGTTAATGTCAGGGAGTGGGCAAAAGATCCAGTCACCAGTTCGGGACCGCATAGAACAATATTTTTTGTAATTATTATTGTTTTTACTTTTGGCTTAATTTGCTTTTCAATTATTCTGAAACCGAAGATGATTTATTATTCTAAATTGATTAGAGGAAAAAACTAATACCCCCTTTTTTTAAAATTATTAAATGACTAATTCTTCAAACATACTTTGGCATCAAGGCAAAATTACAATTGCAGATAGAGAAAAACTTAACAATCATTCGGGAGCATGCTTATGGTTCACAGGTTTATCTGGAAGTGGTAAATCAACATTAAGCGTTGAAGTTGAAAGCCTCCTTTTTCAAATGGGTATTCATACTTACATTCTTGATGGAGATAATATCCGTCACGGATTAAATAAGGACTTAAGTTTTAGTGACGCCGATAGGAAAGAAAATATTCGTAGGATTGGCGAGGTGGCTAAATTGTTTGTCGATGCAGGAATGATTGTCCTGACGGCTTTTATCTCCCCCTTTAGAGCTGACAGAGATTTTGTGCGCTCCTTAATTCCCGAAGGCAAGTTCCTAGAAATATTTGTTGATTGTGATTTAGCAACCTGTGAAAAAAGAGACCCGAAAGGACTTTATAAAAAAGCCCGCGAAAATAAAATTAGTGATTTCACAGGCTTGTCTTCGCCTTATGAGAAACCTAAAAATCCCGAAATGGTAATTTTTAACGGCGAAAATTCCGATTTAAATATGAATGCAGCTCTGATAATTGAGATTCTACTTCAAAAAAACATCATTCGAAAAAGTTGAAGTTTGGCTTAAAATTTGATTATTTTAAGCCTCAATTTTAATCTTTTTATTTTATCTTCTTTCTATTTATTAATTT
>DAOLIQ010000018.1:0-25787 GCA_035328465.1 Ignavibacteriaceae bacterium
CCCGCGACCAACAGCTTGGAAGGCTGTGACTCTAGCCAACTGAGTTACTCCCGCATTTTTTTAACTCTAATACTAAAAATCGCTTTCTAAAATTCTTTCTATAAATTTAAATAATTGATTAAAAATTATGACGTTTTTTCAGTTGCTATTACTTAAAAAGAACAAAAAAATAGGGAAATCTAATCAACATTCCCTATATGAGCGTGGGCGGCGAGGGATTCGAACCCCCAAAGGCGCATGCCAACGGATTTACAGTCCGCCCCGGCTCTCCAACTCCGGCGTCCGCCCTTTCAAAAAAAGAGCACGAAATATATTTTTAATTAATTAGAAATGCAAGTTTAAAATAATTTTTGATTTATCCAAATTTTTAGTGTTTCCATAATTCACGGTCTAAACTGCGATATTGTATAGCTTCACTTATATGCTGCGGCAAAATAGCTTCAGCTTCATCAAGGTCAGCTATAGTTCTACTTACTTTTAATATTCTATCGTATGCCCTTGCGGAAAGACCTAATTTGGTCATTGCCATCCGTAGTAATTCTGAACCAGCTTCATTAAGACGACAATACTCTCTGACCTCCTTACTACCCATATCGCCATTAGTAAAAATATGTTTCGAGGCTTGAAATCTTTTTTGTTGAATTTGACGTGCCTTAATAACTCTCAATCTTATATTCTCTGACTTTTCTGAAGAAGATTGCATGGAAAGGTCTTTATATTTTACTGCCGGTACTTCGATGTGTATATCTATTCTATCGAGTAATGGTCCGGAAATTTTTGCCATATATCTTTGAATTTGAGGCGGTGCACAAGTACATTCTTTACTCGGGTCTGTATAGAAGCCGCAGGGACAGGGATTCATAGCAGCGGCCAGCATAAAATTCGCAGGGAACTCTAAAGACATTTTTGAACGGCTAACTGTAACTTTTGCATCTTCTAAGGGCTGTCTTAAAACCTCTAATACATTTTTTTTGAATTCAGGAAGTTCATCCAGGAATAGCACACCATAATGAGCAAATGATACCTCTCCAGGACGAGGGAACGAACCTCCCCCGACCAATGCTGCATCGGAAACAGTATGGTGGGGGTTACGAAATGGCCTTTCAGTTATAAGCGCTCTATCTTTCCCGAGTAATCCAGCTACTGAATGAATTTTTGTTGTTTCTAAAGCTTCTTCAAAACTCATTGGCGGTAAAATTGAAGGCAGTCTTTTTGCAAGCATGGTTTTTCCAGATCCTGGTGGTCCAATCATAATAATATTATGGGCCCCGGCTGCGGCTACTTCTAATGCACGTTTTACATTCTCTTGCCCCTTTACATCAGAAAAATCGAGTAAGTATCGGTTGATCTGTGAAAATAATTCTTCCTTATTGGTTACTACTGCTTCTTTAATTAATTCTCCATTAAGAAATGCAATTACATCTGTAAGACATTCAAACCCGAAAACATCTATTCCATCAACGATTGATGCTTCACCAGCGGATTCTTGAGGCAGAAGAATTCTCTTCATGTTTTTTTTCTTGGCTTCCACAGCAATTGGCAAAGCACCTTTTATTGCTCTTAGCTGACCATCAAGAGATAGTTCACCAAGAATTACCGTATCAGCAAGCAGCTCACTTGAAACTATATCAAGGGCAGCAAGTAAACCGATTGCAATTGGTAAATCAAATGAGCTGCCCTCCTTTTTAATATCTGCCGGCGCAAGATTGACAGTTATTTTTCTAATCTGAAAATCGATACCGCTATTCCTTATTGCCGCAGTAACCCTTTCTCTACTTTCTTTAACCGCATTATCTGGTAAACCAACGATTATAAAGGATGGTATTTGCTTTTCAACATTAGTTTCAACTTCGATCAGGTAAGCATCGATTCCATAGGTCGAACTCGAATAAACTTTTGATAACATATTATTTTACCCCCAATTTATTTGGTTAATAGCATTTTTTTTACCTGAACGGAGATAGGAGTTGAAACTTTATAAAGATAAATTCCTGATGATAATTCAGATGCGTCGAAATCAAATTTATGATTTCCTTTTAACAAAAATCCATCGAAGATTGTTTTGACCAATTTCCCTTCAACATTATATACAGTAATCTCAACATCAGTATCTATGAATAAATCAAATTCAATACTCGTTTTGGGATTAAACGGATTGGGATAATTCTGAATCAAATTAAATGATGGATCATAACCCTGCCCAACTTTTAATTGATTTGAAATAAATATTGCCCCATCTTTTTTTACAGTTTTAATTCGATAGTAGGTGATTTCAGAACTGAGTTCCTGCTCATCAATAAACGAGTAAATTTTATCGGATTCATTATCTGTATCAACAGAATAAATTTCCGAAAAAGTAGAACCGGAAACCGATTTTTCAAGAATATATTTATTCGTAGTTTTATAATCCCCACCCCGCCATTGGATTTCATTATAATGTGAAAAAATATTTACCTTCACTTCCGGGGATAACGGATATAACGGTGCATCTGAAAATACATGCTTTACATTCTCTGCTTTAATTATAAAGCTTTGATTTAAAACTGAGTTTTTCTGCATGTCATCAAAATTAAGTTGCAATAGAACAATCGAGCTATCAGTAAGAAATTCCTTAGTAGAAGAATAGGCAAAGGCTTCTTTTATTTGTTTTTTTTGGTAATCTATTAGCCGAAGTTGTTCGATTTGAATTGGACTATCGGAGTTTGAACAGAAAAAATCTAATTGCGCTGTCTCTGATATAAAGTCTACCGAAAGATTTAGCCTTGCAAACAATATCGAATTACAGTACAAGTATATTTTCTTTTCTTCGAATGAAAAATGAAAAGTTAGATAGTTCCAAGCTTGAGTAGATACAAAGAAAGCATCGAAAATATCTATACTCTGATTTAGAGAACTCACTTCCAACATCTGAAATTTATTTACTCCAAGCTCAAATTGTGTTTTACCGGAAATCTTGTCTGAAAGTTTTAGAAAATTACAATTTTGCCCAAGATTCTTAAACCAGAATTGAACCAAAACATTTTTGAGCGAGTCTTTCTTTAATTCAATAAAAAGTTTTGAGTTTGATTTAAGTTCTAAACAGCTTCCAGCTTCATTTTGTGGTTTGTAAAAGCTGATTTTAACAACCGCCTCATTTTCTTTATCGTAATTATCATCTGAGTTAAATAAGTATCCAAGCAAAACATTATCCTTATAAAACGCCGCTTTAAATTTTATTTGAGACTCTGTTACGCTTTCCGATTTGAAATTAAAAAGAATTTGAAAAAACTCTGAGCTTAAAAATATTGAATCATCAAAGTTTATTTTAATTAGAGTCGATATTAAGTTTGTCCCGCTATTTACAATTGTAAATGGGATTTTCCTATCCACATTTTCGTTTCTAAGTTCAACCAAATTAAGAGTTGTTTCAGCAGCGTAAAGGCTTGTAATTACTAATTCATTAGCTGTGGGAAAAATTTTAGAAGTAATTAGAGATATGTCGAAAGAGCTATTAATAGGGATGTATTTGCTATACTTTAGGCTATAGTTTTCCTCCAAAGGAAAAATATTGATTGATAAAACAATGATTAAAAAAGCAATAATACTTTTAGGCATAAGCCAACAGTTCAATTGAATTAAAAACAGTCTTAAATTATTTATAACCGCGCAGGAAATTAATTCTATCTTGAAGATTTGATACAGGGACTAATAATTTATCTTTACCGAAGATCGCATCATTTCGGTTTGTGAATGCAAGCTCATAATCTTTACTCATTACAATTGCTTCTTCAGGACACACTTCTTCGCAAAAGCCGCAGAATATACATCTGAGCATATTTATTTCAAACTTAACCGGATATCTTTCTTTCTCAAATTCAGTTTCAGAAGCCTGAACTTCGATGGCAAGGGAAGGGCAAACTCTGGAACACAAACCACAAGCAACACATCTTTCCTGTCCTGTTTTTTCCTGTACAAGCACCGGTCTTCCACGGTAAGAGGCAGGGGGATCAAATTTTACTTCAGGGTATTCCATCGTGTACTTTGGTTTGAACATGGTCTTAAGAGTTAAAGCTAACCCCTTAATTATTTCTCTAAGGTAAGTCTTCTCCCAAATGTTTAAATCTTTTTTTCTTTTTCTAATTGCCATTATAATTCCATTATTAAAATCTTTGATTTTGTTATTAGATATTAAATACCATTATTAATACTGCAACCCAAAGCAAATTGATAAGCGAGAGAGGAAACATCACTTTCCATCCAATATCCATAAGCTGATCATATCGAAAACGCGGGATGCTCCATCTAACCCAAATGAAAAAGAAAAGTAAAGCACCCATTTTGACAAGAAATCCCACAATCTGTAAAGCAATCACAACTCCGGCAGGTAATCCGAAACTTTCAATGAATGGAATCTGCCACCCCCCAAGATACAAAGTAATTATCATTGCACTTGCAATAATCATATTCGCATATTCAGCAAGAAAAAAACCTGCGAATTTCATGCTGCTGTACTCAGTATGAAATCCGCCGACCAATTCAGGTTCGGCTTCTGGTAAATCGAATGGAAGTCTGTTTGTTTCAGCAAAAGCCGAAACAACAAATGTAATAAAACCAATCGGCTGAATAATAGCATTCCACATCCAGCCAGATTGCATCGCAACTATATCAATAGGTCTTAATGATCCGGCTAATAATAAAACTCCGGCAATCGAAAATCCCATTGATATTTCGTAAGAAATCATTTGTGCCGAACTTCTAATTCCGCCAAGAAGAGAATACTTACTGCCTGAAGACCAGCCTGCAAAAGTGATTGCATATACTCCAAGTGAAGTTAGAGCAAGTACGTATAATATTCCAATATTTATATCGGCAACAACGAGCGAAACATTCTGACCAAATATAGAAATATCTGGACCAATGGGGATTACGGCATAAGTAGTAAAAGCTACAAACAAGGCAATGATGGGGGCAAGGGTATGTAGTGCTTTATTAGCACTTGTTGGAACAATGTCTTCTTTAAGCAGAAGCTTAAATACATCAGCAAATGGTTGAAGAGCACCTTCCCATCCGACTCTATTTGGACCAAGCCTGTTCTGTGCCCAGGCGCTTACTCTCCTTTCAAAATATACCAGATAGGAAACCGTTAGCATTGTAATACTAAAAATGATTAATATTTTTGCGAGTGTTATTCCAACTACGAGAAGCATATCCATTAATTACTCCGCCTGTGCAATTTTATTTTTCTGTTTAATATCCACTTTTAATTGAACTCCAAGATCGCCGAGTGAGTCATAATCCATACCCCTGAATGCAGGGATGACAGTAGCCATCTCCCGAAAAATATCTTCAGCCAAATTGTATTTAATTTTACTTCCGAGAATAGCAGATAAGCCAAGTAGAATTTTCCATGTTGGCCTGGCGTCAAATTTTAAACTTTTATTCCATCTATCGAATTGCGTACCGAATTTATCCAACCTGCTTAACTCCAATCCATCTAGTGAACGATCTGATTCAACTGTTGTAACTGCAGGTTTTATTCTCTGCACCCATCCTTCAAAATTAATTATGGTACCATTTTTCTCTGCAAATGTTGAAGCCGGAAATACTATATCCGCAAGTTCAGTGGTTCTGTTAAAATTTGAGGAATTAACAACAAGTAAATCAAGTTTTGCTAATATATTTTCCAGTGATGAATCTGCAGATATCAAATCATCTTCGATTAAATAAAGAGCTTTAATCCTTCCTTCATTAATACCACTGATGATGCCCTCAAAATTCAGACCCTGTTTTGAAGGAGCAATTCCAATTAGTTCGGCACCGAGTGAATTTGGAGTGACGTCACTTCGCCTTAATATATCATCTCCAAAGGCGGGGTTGTTGCGGCGAAGAAAATCAAGGTGCATGGTGCCCAAAATACTTTTGGCAAATTTTGAAATAATAAAATTGTCTTCACACGTCACATAGGGCGAACCGATTACTGCAATTTCATTTTTAGAAAATGCTTTTAATCTTGAAGCACATTGAGCGAAAGATTCATCCCAGCCAACTTTTGTTAACACCCCTTCCCTTCTTAAATGAGGTCCGTCAATTCTATTTTCGGAATTAACATATTTAAATGTGTTTAGTCTTCCATGATCACACATCCAAAAACTGTTAACCTTTTCATTTTGACGCGGGGTTAATCGAAGAATCTGATTGTCCCTTACCCAAATTTCTATGTTGCAGCCGCGTGCACACCCCTGACAGATGGATTTGTTGGAAGACATATCCCAAACTCTTGATTTAAATCGAAAGTCACGGTTTGTTAATGCACCCACCGGACAAATATCCACTACATTCATCGCATATGGATTATCCAGTTCTTCACCGGGGTAGGTTGAAATTGTAACACGATCACCTCTTTGCACAAAAGTAAGTTCGGCATCCTTTGCAATTTCATCACAAAATCTGATGCAGCGCGAACACGATATACATCTTTCACCGTCGAACATAACATTTGGACCAAGAGGCACGCGTTTATCTTTATGGTTTTTCTCCTCTACGAATCTACTTTCGCCTGTTGAGTGCTGATAAGCATAGTCCTGAAGTTTACACTCCCCTGCTTCATCGCAAATCGGACAGTCGAGCGGATGATTAATGAGAAAGAATTCCATTACGGCATTCCGTGCATGTATTGCTTTTTCATTTTGTGAATGAATGATCATTCCGTCAGCAGCTAAAGTAGAGCAAGCTATAGCGAGCTTTGGCATTTTTTCAATATCAACTAAACACATCCGGCAGTTGCCTGACACGCTTAATTTAGGATGCCAGCAGAAATGTGGAATGTCTATTCCATTATCAGCCGCAGCTTCAATCACAGTTTGACCGGGTTTAAATTCTATTTCTTTTCCATCAATAATAATTTTTGGCATTTTAATTCTCTTTACTCTTATGCTGCATTTTTAGCTTTATTATTTGAACGAACAAAAATTCTTGAATAGTCATCTTGATTTAATATCCATTCTGATACTTCTATTAAGTCCTGTGCAGTCACGGATTTTATTCTTTCAATTTGTTCTTCGATTGTAATTATTTTATTAAAATATAAAATTGAATTTGCCATACGCATCATTCGGTTGTTTGTACTTTCCAAACCAAGTATAATACTTCCTATTAAATATTCTTTTGTTCGGTTTAGTTCTTTTTCTGAAATTTTATTTTCTCTAAGTTTTTGAAATTCTTTAAAGATAATGGATTGAACTTTTTCTGATTGCTTATCATTTGTTGAGAAGTAAACTCCAAATACAGAAATATCCTGATAAGAATTTAGAAAAGAATTTATCTGATAGGTAATTCCCAGTTTTTCCCGAACTGCTTGGAACAATCTCGAACTGCTGCTTTCACCTAAAAGACTTGACAGCAGTTGATATTTTACTCTTCCTGGATCATCAAAGCCAGGAATTCTTTTCCCGAGAATTGAATGTACCTGGTTAATATCTTTATCAATTGTCACTTCTTTTGGATATGAACTTTCTAAAAATTTATGAAGTCTTTTATTACTGCCGGCTGATTCTCTAAAATATTTTTCTACGAGTTTAACTATCTGCTCATGTTTCAAATCGCCGGAAGCAGAAATCAAAAGGTTATCACTCCTATAGTGAGATGAATGATATTTCATCAAGTTGGAATTATTAATATTAAGTATATTTTTTTCAGTTCCAATAATCGGGTAACTAAGTGTATTGCCCTTAAACAGCACTTCTTCAATTTTATCGAAAATAAGTTCCTCGGGATTATCATTTATATCGTTCAATTCATCAATGATAACACCAGCTTCTTTTTTAATATGTGAATCTTTTAAGAGCGGGTTCTGAACCATGTCAGAAAGAATTGCAAAAGTTTTTTCTAAATTTTCACCAAGTCCTCTGCCATAGATACAAGTGTGTTCTTTAGAAGTAAAAGCATTCAGATATCCGCCGCAGGATTCAATATCTTCAGAGATTTTTCGGGCGCTTCTTTTCGTTGTACCTTTAAAGAGCATGTGCTCAAGAAAATGCGAAATACCATTTATCTTTTCGTTTTCATCACGAGTACCAACTTTGTACCAAAAACCTAGAGAAAAAGATTTCAAATAAGGTATATTTTCGGTTACAACCTGAATTCCGTTTGATAGTTCTGAGAAGTTATAATTGTTCAAATTATTTTTGTCAAATATTCAATATTATGATTTCAAATATAGAGAATGAGGTTTAGCCAATCAAGAAATGAAAAGGCAGAAATAATCAATAAGTCAACCTGAATTTATTTTAGATTCTTTGAAATTTAGTGAGATGCCAAAGTAAATTTGGGATGACTTACTTATTTAAACTTCGACTAATCCGTTAAATTTTTTCTGATACTTAACAAAAAAATCACCAATAGCTTTGTAAGCTTTTTCAAGAATTTGTTCATTAGGCAAAAATACTACTCTAAAATGTTTAGTACCGGGAACTTGACCGAATCCGCTGCCCGGGACAATTACAACTCCTGTTTCTCGAATTAATTCGGCGACAAAATGTGCATCGGGTTGTTTCATCTCTAATTTTGGAAATGCATAAAAAGCACCTTCGGGTTTAACGCAGCTAATTCCCGGAATTGCATTTAACATTTCAACAGTTAAATCTCTGCGCCTGGTAAGTTTTTTCATTGCTTCAATAAGATGATCGTGATTTCCTTCGAGTGAAGGTTTTATTCCATACTGCTCAGGATGATTTGCAGATAATCTCGCGCGCAAAATTTTATTTACCGCTTCAATAAAATCTGCAAGAACTTCCTTCTTTCCACTAACAATTCCCCATCCAATTCTAAATCCAGGCACAAAATAATTTTTTGATAATCCGCCAAAGGTTATGCAGGAAACATCCTTATTTAATGAAGCAATTGAAATGTGTTTCTTCCCATCAAATAAAAGTTTGTCATATATTTCATCAGCAAAGATTACAAGATTATGCTCAAGTGCTAAATCAACAATCTGCTGTAAATTTTCTTTTGTGTAAAGTGAGCCTGTTGGATTGTTTGGATTGATAAGTACAATTGCTTTTGTCTTATCATTAATTTTTGATTTTATATCTTCAACATCAGGCAGCCATCCGTTTGATTCATCAAGATAATATGGATTTTCCATCATCTGAAGTTTGCTTGCAATTGCTGTGTAAAGCGGATAACCAGGGGTTGGGGTTAGAACATTTTCTCCATCGTTAACGAGCGCAGTTAAACAAATATCAATTGCTTCACTTGCACCGGTTGTAACAAAAATATCATGAACATTTATAATACCTTTTCGTTCCGCTTCTGCTTCAATTGCTTTAACAGCTTCGCCAATTCCTGATGAAGGTGCATAACCATTTAAGTTTTTTAACATTGCCTGATAAGTTGCATCAACAAGATGTTTTGGCGGAACAAAATCATAAAGATTGGGATCGCCTATATTTAAGTACAACATTTCCTTCCCTGATTTTGCAACTTGATTCGCAAGAACAACAATATCTCTAACTGCGTAAGTAATGTTTTCAGTTCTGACTGCTGGAATTATTTTTCGGTTCATAATTTCTCCAATTATTTTTTTTCTAACAAAAAATTACTGAAAATTGAAATCAAATACACTTTATAAATTTAAGATAGAGAAAATCATCTCTCCTTTTTCATAGTTACTTTATCTTTGAATTCTTAAAATTTTATTTTTAACTATTGATTAAATAGTCTTTGGTAATTGAAAAGAAAAAAAACAAATAACATCATTCCTGAAAATTTTATTAAAAATCTTTTTGATATTACTGCAGGATATTTGTCCGCAGATGATTTTGAAAAATTGATTGCCGCTATCAGTATATCTGCCAAAAATTATCTTTTCGATCAAAGCAGCCAGGCTAATTTGATACGTATTATTCAATCATCTCACGATAAATCATATTTTCTTCACGACCTTATTTCGTATGAGCTGAACAGGGATGCGATTATCTCAATCGCGCAAAACAGCAACTTCTTCACAGATATACTTGTTAGGAACCCTGAATATTTTTATTACGCTATAAGCGCAAGAGATGAGGCAAAGCAAGCTGACAAAAATTTTTATGAAAAAACAATAAAAAATTCTCTCTCGAAGTT
This sequence comes from Ignavibacteriaceae bacterium, assembly GCA_035328465.1. Classification (GTDB taxonomy): domain Bacteria; phylum Bacteroidota; class Ignavibacteria; order Ignavibacteriales; family Ignavibacteriaceae; genus JADJEI01. Next base: position 10,102 of record DAOLIQ010000018.1, read on the forward strand.
TAAATCTTTTGAAAGTAAAGTAAGAATTTTAAAGTCTTTCAAGAGAAAAGAAATTTTAAGAATCGGAATACAGGATATTCTTTTTAATGCACCTTTTAAAAGCACTACGGAAAATTTATCACTTATGGCAAAGGAGATTTGTTCAAGCTTATTTGAAATGTGCCTTAGGCAAACTCTCGAAAAGTATTCGATTCAAACTCCCGTCAATGATTATTGTTTAATTGCATTAGGTAAGCTAGGTGGTAATGAACTTAATTACAGTTCCGATATTGATTTAATTATATTTTTTGAAGAAAATGTGCAGCTCACAAAATCAAAAACAAAAAAAGAAATCTTGACCGAAGCAGTTGTATTATTTATTCAAACTTCAACGGAAAATAACGAAGATGGATTTTTATTCAGAATTGATTTTCGATTACGACCCGACGGCAGGAATGCCCCTCTTTGCAGCACCATGATTGATTATTTAAACTATTATGAAAGTCGTGGTGAAGATTGGGAACGACAAATGCTTCTAAAATCTTCATTCGTTTGCGGGCAAGAAAAGCTGTTTCAAATTTTTATGAATAATCTTCGTCCGTTTATTTATCCTGCTTCTTTTTCATTCTCACCGATTGAGCAGATTAAAAAACTTAAATTAAATATGGAGAAAAATATTTCTGAAGAACAAAACATTAAACTCTCTCCTGGTGGAATTCGAGATATTGAGTTTTCTGTTCAAGCACTTCAGCTAATAAATGGCGGGAAAAATGCTGAGCTGCGACAAGCCAATACTTTATCGGCTATTTCAAAACTGAAAAAAAATAATCTGTTAAATGACGAAGAAGCTTTAACTTTAACTGAGAATTATATTTTCTACAGAAGGATTGAGCATTTTCTTCAGCTTATGAATAACCGCCAAACTCACACAATTCCTTCCGACGCACTAATCAGAAACAAACTGAGTTTGTTTTTGGGGTACAATAATTTCTCGGAATTGAATAAAGATTTGCAATTGCGCACTGAAAAAATAATTTCAATCCGCAATTCTATATTAGGCACTGATGTTGAGCTAAATAATTCTGCCGATTTATTCGGAACAATTAAATTCAAAGATAGAAAACAAGCCTTCAGAAATATTCAATTCCTTCGCGAGGGAGTGGGAGTATCAGGAAGACGAATTTTTGATAAAAATTCTATTGAAGCATTTTCAAAAATTGAAAACGATTTTATCCACCGATTGAAATCGAGTCCGGATCCGGATTTATTACTGTCTAATTTCGTAAAGATTATTAATCACACCGAAATACCTTCAGTGTGGTACAAGCAGCTCAGTGATAAAAATCTTTTTGAAGCTTTTATTATTTTATGTCAATATAATCAGCATGCAATTGATCTGCTGGTGAGTGATGAAACAAATAAAGACGCTTTCTTAAGTGGAAATTTTTCGGATAATATTCTTCAAGCCAAGTTAATCAATTTTTCAACTCAGCATTTTTTATTTATAATTTCTGCTCAATTTACTCTGCGATTAATTTCGGCTGAAGAGATTTCAAGCTTGATAAAAAAATATATAGAGCAAACTATAATCCAGCTTGCCCAAAAAGTTCTCGGAAACAAAATCTCAAAATCAAAATATTTTATTGCAAGCCTTGGAAGTTTTTCGACCGGCGAAATGACATTTACTTCAGATGTTGATTTATTATTTATTGTGACAGATATTCAAAAGGAAAAAACAGCAGAAAAATCATTTCAAAATTTTCTTCTGAAATTAAAAGAAACACTTAAGCCTTTTAATGTAGACTGCAGGCTTCGCCCCGAAGGAAAAAGCAGTCATCTTGTCTGGGATCTGGACGCAAGCATTTTATATCTTCAGTCAAGAGCAAGAATTTGGGAATTGCAGGCATTCACAAAAATAAACTTTGTTTATGGCGATTTTAATTCTTATACAGCTTTTTATGATGGAATCAGAAACAGAATAGAAAGCGAAACAACTGACAGAATAAAATCCGAAATGTTTCTGATGTATAAAAAAATTATTTCTCAATCCGTCTCGCAATATTCAAGATTTGATTTGAAAAAAAGCAGTGGATGTCTGATTGATTTAGAATTTATTGTTCAATATTTGATTCTAACTAATCCTAACTATTTTAAGATTTGTTCGGGCAAAAATTTGAGAAAAAATATTGAATTACTATCCCATAAGATTCCTAAAACGAAGTTGGAAATATCTCTTGACATGAACTACATACTTTTAAAAGAGCTTCAAATTCTAGTTCAAACAATGTTTAGCATTTCATATTCAAAAATCCCTTCTGCTGAAATCGAACAAAAACTTTTAGAAAGTTTTTTTTCCAAATATAGAAGCGATAATTTTAAAGTAGTACTTGATCGAATAACTAAGGAGAATCATTTATTGTTTAATTTTATTTTTAAAGGTGAGAATTGAATTTTATCAGAAATAATTTTGTGTGGCTCAGCGGATTAACACTTTTTATAATTTATTTGATAACTCTTGCACCTTCGGTAGTGCAAATAGATGCTGGAGAGCTTGCTGCAGTGCAGGCAACACTCGGGATAGCGCATCCGACAGGTTATCCATTATTTACACTAATAGGGTATTTGTTTTCAAAATTACCTCTACCTTTTTCTACGATACTTCAATTAAATATTCTTGCTTCAATTTGGTGTGCTTCAGCTGTTGTAATTTTTATATTGGCGATTAAAAATATAAAGACCACAGAAATTCAAAACTTATCTTCGAAACCAGAAAAGAAGTCCAGAAAAAAAACAATTCCTCAAAAAGAAAATTTCAATCCTCCAATTCCGGAAATAATAAAAACTGCAGCACTGATTTTTGCCGGCTTTGTTGTTGGTTTAAACAAAACATTCTGGGCCCAAAGTACCTCTGTTGAAGTTTACTCCCTCCATGCATTTTTGATTTGCCTCACACTTCTTTTTGCAATAAAAGCGTATCAATCGGGTTACAGCGAAAATTTTTTTTCTATTAAAAATCCCTGGCTGCTTCTTTCAATTGCCCTTGCTCTTGGATTTGCTAACCATATGACGACATTATTAATCCTTCCTGGAATTGCTTATCTGTACTTTAGTAAATTTCGATTTAACAAACCGGCATTTACCAATTTATTATTACTGATAACTTCCTTTATCGGATTGCTGATAATTTTTTACCTATATCTTCCGCTTCGAGCGGCTCAACAGCCCTCTATTAACTGGGGCAACGCTACAGATTTGGATAAAATTTTACGCCACATTTCAGGGAAGCAATATCAAGTCTGGATTTTTTCTTCTATCGAAGCATCGAAAAAGCAGTTGGCTTATTTTATAAATAACTTTCCTTCTGAATTTACCTTTATACTGATTCCGGCAGTAATAGGTTTTTTTAGTTCGTTTAATTATTCAAAAAAGATTTCAGTGTTTTTTTTAATATGTTTTATTTCAACTGTACTGTACTCAATCAATTATGATATAAGCGATATTGATTCATACTTTTTACTTGCTTATATCTCTGTCGGTTATTTTTCATTTTGGGGAGTAATTAAAATTTTCAATTTGATAAACGTAGAATCACAAAAAATAAAAATAACTTTGGCTCTATCTGCTTTAATTTTAATACTTCATTTTGGTTTTACTTATGGTAAAGTAAATCAAAGTGGAAATTATGTTTATCAGGATTACACTAAAGCATTGATAAATAGTGTTCCCAAAAACTCCATTATACTTAGTTATCAGTGGGATTACTTCGTTTCAGCTTCATATTATTTTCAAAATGTTGAGGGATTCAGAAAAGATATTACTATTGTGGATAAAGAATTACTCAGAAGGTCATGGTACTTCAATCAAATTGAAACCAACCATCCATTTTTATTAAAAGGTGTAGCAAGTGAAGTGCAATTATTCAAAGAAGCTTTGATACCATTCGAATCTGATGAACCATTTAATTCAAATTTACTCGAATCGTTATATCAACGAATTATAATTGGAATCCTTACTACAAACATTGATTCACACGATGTTTTTATCGCACCTGAATTGGTTGATAATGAAATGCAGCAGGGACAGTTAAAACTTCCGCAGGGCTATTTTTTAGTGCCAGATTTATTTTTGTATCGAGTAGTTAAGGAGAGTAAATATATTCCTGCTCCAGAGCCAAATTTTAAAATTAGGATGCCAGAAGAAAAAGATAAGTACGTTTTAAATATTCAGTCTTTTGTTGCGTCAATGCTTTCACGAAGAGCTTTGTATGAATTGCAAAACGGCTATCCGGATCGTGCGAAAGTTTATGCGGAAAAGATAGTGAGTGATTTTCCGGATTATGGCTTGCCACCGGGACTTGCAGATATACTAAAATAGTTCTTCGTCGTTAGATGCATCAAGAAGTTCATCAATTCTATCTTCGTTTAATTCGGACTTAGTCATAAATGATTGCAGAGTAACATCAAGCTGCTGAAGCAGATTTCGCTTATAATATTTTGGTGCATAAACAGAAGCATCAAGCATATAAATTCTTTTTGATTTTTCATCATAGAAAATATAATTAATGAAAGGACCACCCATACCTTTAATATTCAAATCCCATAACCCCTGTGTAAGTAATGCATATCTGCCTTTAAAATTTACTTCGGTATTTGTGAAATAATCTTCAGCAATAACAACGTACGCAGTGTCATCAGAAGTTTGATAATACTTTTTAGTAAGCCTGTTTCTAATCGATCGAATTGAATCAACATTTAAGTAAGAAGGATCTGCATTTTCAATCCAATGAACAAAAATCCAACGCTCCATATCGCTGCCGGGTGATCTTCGCAGCCAAACAAAATTATCTTCCGGTTTACTCATTGCCAATTTAAAATCTGCCTGGACATAAATAAGCCAACCGAAGTCTCGTAATAATTTACCTTCGATATTCTTTCTTTCATAAGTTGGAGAGTAAAGACTTTCATAAAGACGTTTATCGGATGCATTCTGAAAAGCATAAAGGAGATTGTCTTTATCTTTTAAAATTTTGAATTCAAGCTCTTGCATGGTGGGGGCTGATAAAATCATCACGAGCTGGTTTTTTGCCCACAGATCTTTTTTAGTCACAACATAATTTGGATCTGTAGAAATTTTATCTTCTATTTTCTTATCAATAACAGATTTGATATATCGGGCAGTAGAGCTAGATGAATTCAATGGTGCAAGAAGAATTAAATTTTTTTTGTGTTTATACTTATCAATTTGATTAGCCGAGACTCTTTTTAAAGTAAAAAGTTTTTCCGGTTGAGGCGTATTAATAATTTTTTGGAAAGTGCTGTCTAATGCGGTTTCCAATTCTAAATATTCGAGTGAATCCGCAATAACAAAGATTTCATCTTCAAGTCCTGTGGCTGGCTTATTCGAGGTATCACACCCGGCGAAAAATAAAATTGAAATGGAAAAAATTATTGCAATTAAAAACTTCATAAGATCCTCTGCCGTTAAAAAATAAATAACTTAATCTGGGGCAGAAATAAACTGTACAAACCCAGCATCGTTAATCCAACACTAAGAGGGACTGATAAATTATCATCCGCAAAACCAAATGAAATATTTTCAGCAATGGCTCCGACTGCAGCGGCGAAAATTGCTATTGCGTATTCCTCCGGCAATCCTAAAAATTTTGGGGTTAGAAAAACGACAATAATTGCACTTACAAAAAAGGCTAAAGTTCCCTCTAAACTTTTAGCAAGAAATTTATGCTTTCCATATCTTCTACCAATTAAAGCAGCCATAATATCGCTGATGATTAGGATACTGAAAGCAGTGATAAAAATTAATTTTGGAAAAATTATTATGCATAACAAAGCACTGAGAAAAACATAAGTAGCGCCGGTTAGATTTTTTTTTTTCGAATCTACTTCATGTTTACGAAGCAAAAAGCCAAAGGCTGAAGTAAAAAAAATATTGAATGAAGGTGCATAATATCTCAAGGCTTCGGCAAGAAGTGAAATGAAAGTCATTACACTTAAAATTATTATTCCCTCTTTTCTGGAGATAAAATAATAAATGATTGGGATTGATAAAGAAAAGAGATGAATCAGTTTTCTTACCAATTCATCTCTATAATGAATTGTTCCGTTATCTATTTGATTCATTTTGTGGAGCTGAATCTTTGCTTTTCTTTTCTTCGAGCATTTTTTTTACGTGATCAGGAATTTCGGAACCATTATCAGGATTGTTATTCCCATTATTTCTAACAGCCGGTGGAAGTTCTTCGCCACGAATTAGTTTATCAATTTCTTCACCATCAAGAATTTCCCGCTCAAGCAGTTCCAACGAAAGCTTGTGAAGCGTATCAATATTTTCGGCAAGAATATTTTCGGCGCGATTCATTGCGTTGCGAATGATTAATTGAACTTCTTCATCAATTTCGATTGCAACTTTCTCGCTGTAATCCCGGTGACTTTGAATTTCTCTGCCAAGAAATATTTCTTCGCGTTTTGCACCGTAACTTAATGGACCAAGTTTATCGCTCATCCCCCACTCACAAACCATTTTGCGTGCAATTCCGGTAGCTTTTTCGATATCGTTACCGGCTCCGGTTGTATAATGATTAAAAACTAATTTTTCTGCAGCCCGTCCGCCAAGAGCATAAGTAATCACCGCTTCAAGATAAGATTTTGAGTAAGTATGTTTCTCATCAACCGGTAAGTAACTTGTAACACCGAGTGCTCTTCCCCGCGGAATGATAGTAACTTTATGAACCGGATCAGCTTCAGGAATCATGCGTGCAACCAGAACATGACCAATTTCATGGTAAGCCGTAGTTTTCTTTTCTTCTTCAGAAATGATAAGACTCTTTCTTTCCATTCCCATCATTACTTTATCTTTAGCTTCCTCAAAATCTATCATCTCAACTTTTTTCTTGTTTTTTCTTGCTGCGAGCAGTGCTGCTTCATTTACAAGATTTGCAAGATCGGCACCTGATAATCCGGGAGTTCCTTTTGCAAGTATTTCGAGAGAAATGTCATTACTGATAGGGATATTTCTTGTATGTACTTTTAGAATTCCTTCGCGTCCTTTGACATCCGGACGATCAACCACAACTTGCCTATCGAATCTGCCCGGACGAAGTAATGCGGGGTCAAGCACATCAGGACGGTTTGTCGCCGCAATAATGATAACCCCGATATTCTGTTCGAAACCATCCATCTCTACCAAAAGTTGATTTAATGTTTGTTCTCTTTCATCATGTCCGCCGCCAAGTCCTGCGCCGCGATGTCTTCCCACAGCATCAATTTCATCAATAAAAATGATGCAAGGAGCACTCTTCTTGCCTTGTTCAAAAAGATCTCTCACGCGGCTTGCACCAACACCAACAAACATTTCAACAAAGTCAGCACCGCTGATTGAAAAGAAAGGAACCCCAGCCTCACCAGCGACTGCACGTGCGAGTAAAGTTTTACCGGTTCCGGGAGGTCCTAAAAGTAAAACACCGCGCGGAATCTTACCACCAAGTTTTTGAAACTTAGTTGGTTCTTTTAAGAATTCAATTATTTCCTGCAATTCAAGTTTAGCTTCATCAGCACCAGCTACATCTTTGAACGTAACGCGATGACCCGACTGAGTAGTTAATTTAGCACGACTTTTTCCAAAGGAAAAAATACCCCGAGTGCCTCCTGCTTGACCCTGCATTTTTCTCATAATAATTACCCATACTGCAATGATCAGAATCCATGGAACAAAACCAATAAGCACATTCAGCCATTCGTTAGATTCTTTATCGAAAGAATAATTAATCTGTTTTGATTTCCATGTCTCCTCTTGTGCTTTAATCAACGGCTCGGGTATGTAAACAGATATTGCAGTAACAGAAGTTGGTTTGTTATTAACTGAAATGGAGGTTTCATTTTTTAGTTCAGCTTTGAAATAATAATCATTAATATCTGATTTAATGATTTTCGCTTTCAAAATTGACTCGGGATTATCAATAAGTTTTTCGTACTCGGCGAAAGAAATTTCGGTATAATTTTCGTCACCCGTTCGCATTAGTTGCATAACTATTACAGCTGCAACAATTACTGCGCCCCAGCCGAAAACCATTTTGATTACTTTCGACCAATCAAAATTATCATCAGGTTTGTTCTGATTTGATTGTTTTTGATTTTTTTGAAAAGGATTTTTATTCGAATTATCTGCCATTATTATTTTCTTTCAGTTAGATTCATTTACTAATTAATTATCACCAATCGGAACATAAATAGATCTCAAGTTTCTGTATTTCTGCGCATAGTCCAATCCGTAACCTATAACAAATTTACTTGGAATACTAAAGCCAATATAATCAATTTTGACTTTATATGTAAGGCTTTCAGGCTTATACAGCAGTGATATAACCTTCATACTTGCCGGTTTATGCAATTGAAAATACTCCTCAATATATTTTACGGACAAACCTGTATCAACAATGTCTTCAACAATAATTATGTCTCTCCCGCTGACATCACAATTCAATTCTTTAAGAAGTGTAACCTTGCCCGAAGAAATTTTTTCATCACCATAACTTGATAGTTTGAAGAAATCTATTTCGCAATCAATGGATAAACTTTTTACAAGGTCCGCCATAAATAAAAACGAACCATTTAAAACACCAATGAAGATCGGTACTTTATTTTTATAATCTTCAGAAATCTGTTCAGCAAGTTCTTTTACTCTCTTTTGAATTTTTTCTTCAGTGAGATAAGGAACAAACTTCTCTTTTCCTATGATGATGGGATTTTTATTTTGATTCATAATATTTTAATTCTAAAAAATTCTTTGTTGTCTTTGTCACTTTAAATCTATCGTCGATTCTTGATCCAATTACCCAAACAATCTTATTAGCTGAGAGTAGAACTAACTTCGCTTTTTTTTTATATGAAGAAACTTTGCTATCTGTAAGAAAATCTGAAATTTTCTTAAATGACTTCATACCGAGTGGTTTGAACCTATCTCCCGCAGTCCAATTTCTAAGGGTAAACTTTTGTTCCGCTTTTCCCGCATCTATGTATTCAACATTTCTATTTACTCCCAGTTCTTTTGGTAACCGGCTAACTTTCTTTATTGATAATCTTCCATTAAAAATATTAATTGATTCGCCGACTGCTATTTCCAGCTCACGAGAACTATAATTTTTCTTTTTTGCTATCAGTATTCCGTCCCGTTCCAAGTAGGCGAATAGTTCACCGGAAAGCTTAACGTTTTTCCCATGTTCTAAATTTAATAATGAAATTATGTTTTTTGCATTGCTAGAATTTTCGATTTCATCAAAATTTTCTGTGAGTATTTTTTTAAAAAATTCTATTAGAAGTTCTTCCGGAACATTTTTAATTACTTCATTCGGAATAAATACTTCTTCTTCTTTATTTTTTTTAACTCCAGACAAAGCTGATTTTAGATATCGCTCAACAAATAGATTGATTTCAGAAATATTCTCTGAACTCTTTAGAAAACTTTTATGAAGCGAAGGGTTTATTTTTTTAATTAACAAAGGAACAATTTTATGCCGGATAAAATTTCGTTCAAACTCAATACTGAGATTTGTCGAATCAACTTTGAATTTAATTTTTTTTAATTCCAGATATTCCAGGATATCTTCCTTTGTTAAACAGAGAATCGGTCTTATTACTTTATTTCGCTTTACTGCAATTCCGCTTAACCCGGCCATACCGGCTCCTCGGCTGATGTTTAATAAAACAGATTCGGTATTGTCATTTGCATTGTGTGCAGTTGCTATCTTATTAAACCCCTCCTTTTCAGATAGCCTTTCAAATTCCCTGTATCGAATAATCCTTCCGGCTTCCTCAATCGAATATTTTTCCCTTTTGGCTAAAACATTAACATTTTTATGAATCAGAAAAAGCTCAACTTTTAAGTCGGAACAGATTTTTTTACAAAACAATTCATCCGCTGCAGATTCTTTACCTCGCAGCCGATGGTTTATATGGACTGCTGAAATTTGAATCTTAAATCTCTGCTTGTACTTATTTAAAAAATGCAGCAAAAAAACCGAATCAGCCCCGCCGCTGAGTGCAATCAGAACTCTATCATTCTTCTTAAGTAAACTTTTTCTATCAATAAAGCGGATGACATTCTGTTCGATATTTTTTATAAATTTATTCGTCAATTGCTAAATATGTTTTTTAATTCTACTGTCGTCCAAAGAATTTTATTTGAGATAAACTAATTATCAACGGTTAAGATTCAGTGAATGAGATAAATAAATATATTTTTAAAGATTTGTGGCAAAATTAAGCATTCCATTTGATAAAACTTTACTGATTATTTGAGGATGTGATGCAGGTAGTATAAAAAGCGCGGTCAATTATTTTCGGAATTCGACTAAAAGTTCCTCACCAATTTTTTCAAATGAATTGATTTTTAGTTTGAAAGCATTTTTTATTGATTTAATTCCAAGTGGACCGATTAAAGACAAACCTGTTCCAAGTAACCGAGGAGATTGAAAAAGTAAAATGTCATCAAATAAATTCTCCTTCACAAAAGAAGTGAATAAACCACTTCCGCCCTCAACAATCACAGAGGTGATTCCCGATTCAGCAAGTTTTTTTAAGGCAGATTTAAGATTGATTTTATTTCTTCCTTCGCTTTGAACAAATATAACTTCTGCCCCGAGTTTATGAAGTTTACTTAATTTTATTTTCTTTTCCTTAGAACTCTCCGAAGTAAGCACGATTAAATTTCTATCCGGGTTGCGTTGAAATAGTTTTAACTTTGTGCTCAATGATAACTCCGAATCGATTAATATTCTCTTGGGATTCCTACCTTCTGTAAGACTGACAGTCAATTTCGGGTTATCAATTTCTGCGGTTCTGCTTCCGATCAGCACTGCATCATACTTTGCTCTTAAAGAGTGAGCAAATCGTCTTGCTGATATTGAAGACATCCACCTTGAATTACGATGGCTGTCAGCAATTTTCCCATCAATAGTTTGCGTTGCTTTTAATGTTATGTAAGGAAGTTTTTTAGTAACGAATTTGAAGAAAAAATTATTTAGTTCTACGCATTCGTTTTCGAGTACACCAGCCTTTACTTCAATGCCTGCGTCTTTTAATTGTTTAATTCCCTTTCCGCTATGCTGCGGATTCATGTCAAGTGTTCCAATTACAACACGGTTAATTTTATTTTTAATTATTTCATCTACACATGATGGATTACCATCTCCATTCCAGCAAGGTTCTATATTTATGAACATTGTAGAACCTATCAAATTGTCATTAGAGGAATTAATTGCATTTGATTCAGCATGCGGTCCTCCATATTTTTCAAAAAAACCGGCGCTTAAAATCCGGTCATCTTTTACAATCACACAACCAACCAGTGGATCAGGGCTAACGCTGCCTTTACCTTTTTTTGCAATCTCAATTGCAAGTTGTATATAAGATTCGTCAGTCAAATTATTTTATATCTAATATTTCATATTCTTGAATACCGGCGGGAACTTTAATCGTAACTCGCTCACCTAATTTTTTCCCCATCAACCCCTGACCGACAGGTGAAGTAACAGAAATTTTCCCGAGTTGAAAATCAGCCTCTTCCGGTGAAACTAAAGTGTAAGTCAGTTCCTTCTTCGTCTTAAGATTTTTCAATGTTACAACAGACAATATATGTATCTGACTGTTTTCAAATTGTGATGCATCGATTACTCTAACTCTCGAAAGGACGTTTTCGAGTTTGCTGATTTTAAGCTCAAATAACCCTTGCTCTTCCCTTGCGGCATCGTACTCTGCATTTTCAGAAAGGTCGCCATGAGCACGAGCCTCAGCTATCTTTCGTGCTATTTCTTTTCTGCCGCCTGTTTTCAAGTATTGCAGTTCTTTTTCAAGTTCCTGTAGCCGCTCTTTTGTGATGTAAACAAAATTTGGTGAAGACATATTTCCTTCCACTTTTGGTTAATGGGCGAATTTAAAAAAAATTACCACCGCTTTTGGCAGTGGCAGTTCAAAAATAAGAATTAAGAATCAGCTTGTCAAGATTAGAATGATAATAAATTCTTTTGAATTTTAGAACCGTAACTAATATTGCCTCCGGTAAAAATTAGAATGAATTGAATATACTCCACTTTTAATGAGATAAATAATTCAGAACATATCGGTTAATCTATTTTGAAAACATAGGCAGTTTATCAATCAGTTCAGCAGCAAGCTTTGTTATTACGCCTCTATATGGCCATTTATTTGCGGTTGTTTTAAATTCAGTGGTTGTCTCAACCCTATCTGCGGAAATTAGATTAGAATTTTTTACATCCCAAATTGAGTAGCTCATTGCAACTGTTGTAGCAAGCTTAGTAACATTCTCTGTGCTGTCATTTTCTGAAGGAGTTTTTTTAGAAATCATCACCTCAGTTATTAATATAAAAAAATCAGTGCAAAGATCGTGAGTATAAAAAGATAGTGGGCGCATTAAAGTATAGTAAAATCTATCGGCTTCATTGAGATTCACAGTATAATCAACTGGATATTCGATATAATCGGGTTCAAAATATTTCCAGTCAATTTGATTAAATGTTGAAAACATTTTTAACGCTTCAGGAAAATATTTTTTAAATGAATCGAAAAAATGATTCCTATCATCTACGAAAGCAGTATCCAGAAATGCATTGTAACTTTTATCTAAAGCCGGAAACCATATCGTTAGTGATTTATTGATGTACAAACTGTCTTCATAATATTTTGAATGAAAAATTTCATCACTCTGTGATTTTTGCTTTTCTATCTTATGCGAACACGACAGCATTGCGAAAAGGCTGAATAATAAAACCAAAATAAGAAGAGTTATAAAATGCTTTTTCATTTTTTTATAATGATAAATAAACATCTACATTAAAATTGGTTTACCAATTCAATTGCTTTTTTAACTCTGTAATGTGAGCAAGATGATGTTTGCTGTGCCAGGCATAAAGCGCCAGCATTTTAGAAAGCGTTATCTCCTTCCAATCCGGGTGAATGCAGGTTCGTTCGAATTGTTCATCCGTCATTGAGTTTAATAGCACCACCCATTTGAAATGAAGATATTCCAATAAAATTAAAGGAATTTCAATTGTAGTTTGAAAAGTATCCGATAATTCAGCCCAGAGGTTTTCTTTATAAGTTTTTATTGCAGGATTATCTTCCGTTAATGCAAGCTTAAATCTTACATAAGCATTTATGTGACTATCCGGTATATGATGAATAACCTGTCTAACAGTCCACCCGCCTTCGCGGTAAGGCGTGTCAAGCTGCTGCTGCGTAAGGTTTTCAACTTCTTTTCTTAATTGTACTGGAAGAGAAGAAATAGTATTAATGAATTCACTTCGCATATCTTTTTCTACAGTAATGTTCCTATCAAATCTTCCAATCGGGTAGCGCTTATCTTGGTTCATTTTACTCCTTTCAAGAAAATATTTTTAATTGCATTCGTTATATCTAAAACAATCAACAAGATGATCATTAACCATTCCTGTTGCCTGCATGTGTGCATATATAATTGTTGAGCCGACAAAGTTGAAACCGCGTTTCTTTAAATCTATGCTAATCAAATCAGAAAGTTCTGTTCGTGCGGGAAGTTCTTTTAATGTTTTAAATTTATTTTTTATTGGTTTGCCATCAACAAATCCCCAAATATATTTATCAAAAGTTCCAAACTCTTTTCTAACAGCAATAAAAGCTTTTGCGTTTTTAACTGCACTTTCTATTTTAAGTTTATTTCGAATTATGCCAGCATCATTCATTAAGGAATTTATTTTTCGTTTGTCGTACTTGGCAACTTTGTTAAAATCAAAATTGTCAAATGCTTTGCGGAAGTTTTGTCTTTTATATAAAATTGTTCTCCAGCTTAATCCCGCTTGAAAACCCTCGAGCAATAAGAATTCAAAAAGTTTCTTATCGTTATGAATAGGAACGCCCCATTCTTTATCGTGATACACTTGATATAATTTATCATCATTCGGCCAGGGACAGCGGGTTTTCATTTATCATTCCTTTCCGGAGTAATTTACGGTTAAATAATTATTTCTTTACTAAAAATATATCTAATTACAGATAAACTTAAATAATGCTTTGATTAACTTTTAAATGCTCTGAAATTTTTTTCTTAACAGTTTGCTTTGATTAATAAAAAAATGAAAATACTACTTACCGGCGCAACCGGATATATCGGTAAAAGACTTCTTCCTGTTTTGATGGAACAGGAACACGAAGTTATTTGCTGTGTTCGTGATAAGAACAGATTTCCAACCGAAGGAATTTACAAGAATAAAAATGTATCTATTTTTGAGGTTGATTTTCTAAAAGCTATTCCAAATACTGATTCCTTAAAAGATATCGATGCTGCTTACTATCTCATTCATTCAATGAGTTCGAATTTAAAAGACTTTGGTTCCCTGGAAGAAACATCCGCAAACAATTTTATAAAACTTGTTAAGCAAACTTCCGTTAAGCAGATTGTATATCTTGGCGGAATTACAAACGAAGAAAAACTTTCAAAACATCTTGCATCCAGAAAAAGAGTTGAAGAGATATTAAGTAAAAGCGGAATACCACTCACATCAATTAAAGCCGGAATAATTGTCGGCTCTGGCAGCGCATCATTTGAAATCATTCGAGATCTTGTCGAGAAACTTCCCGTGATGATTACTCCCAAATGGCTGAACACAAGACATCAACCAATTGCAATCAGAAATATTTTGGAATATTTGAGCGGTGTTTTACTTAAACCGGAAACCTTCAACCATTCTTACGATGTTGGCGGACCGGATGTTTTATCATACAAAGAAATGCTTCTTCAATTAGCAAAAGTGCGCGGACTTAAAAGATTTATTTTTACTGTTCCTGTTATGACTCCACGGCTATCATCTTACTGGCTTTACTTTGTCACATCAACATCATATATGCTTGCAATAAATCTTGTTAACAGTATGAAGATTGAAGTGGTTGCCAAGGATAATGAACTTGAAAAATTGCTGGGAATAAAACCTATTTCATATAAAGAAGCTGTGCAGCTCGCGTTTCAAAAGATAGAACAGAACAATGTTGTTTCAAGCTGGAAAGATTCTCTTGTATCAAGTTATGTTGATAATTCTTTACTTGAGCATATCAACATTCCAACCAATGGCTGCTTTGTTGATAAAAGAGAAAAAGAAATTATTAATGTTGATCAAGTTCTGAATAACATCTGGTCAATTGGCGGCGAGCGTGGATGGTACTATGCAGATTGGCTCTGGCACTTACGTGGGTTTTTAGATAAATTTTTTGGAGGAGTTGGTTTACGAAGAGGGAGAACAAATAAAAATGAAATCCATACTGGTGATACTCTCGACTTCTGGCGCGTGCTTGCTGCAGATAAACAAAACAAGCGATTGCTTCTCTATGCCGAAATGAAACTCCCCGGTGAAGCCTGGCTTGAGTTTAAGATTGTTGAAAAGGAAGGAAAAAATTTTTTACAACAAACCGCAACCTTCCGTCCAAAAGGTTTGCTTGGAAGATTATATTGGTACTCAGTTCTGCCGTTTCATTACTTTGTATTTGATGGAATGGCAGAGAATATTATAAAATTTAAAAGGAATACATGAACAACTTAATAATAATAGCCCATCCGGATAAACAAAGTTTCTGTCATAATGGTATTTTCAAAACTATTCACAACACACTGATTGCCAATAAAGAAAATGTTGATGTGATAGATTTATATGA